>NZ_CP030041.1:5350402-5650983 GCF_003260975.1 Echinicola strongylocentroti
GCATAGACAAGGTGAACAAAGTCCTAAAGCCCATGATTGTGCTCTGGGAGAGGTTCTTTGGTGTGATCCAAGAATTGGGAGGTTACCTCCTTAATGGATTTATGGCCGCCATCAATAATCCAAAGAAGGCAATGATGGATTTTGCCGATTTCATTAAGAACAACTTTATGAACCGGATCAAGTCCATCGGAGTGGCCTTTGAAGGCGTGCAGAAAATTATATCAGGTGATGTATGGGGAGGATTGCAAAGTTTGGGTGATGCCATGATACAAGCTTCCACTGGTGTAGAAGATGGAATCAATAAGATTGGTAAAGCGGCTCAGGCCACAGGGGAATTTATTGGTGAATCCGTAGATCAAGGCCTTGAACTGGCTGAACTCAATAAGACCATCGAGGAGACTGAAAACCAGTTAATTGTCTCTAGAGCGAAACTCAATGCCGAATTTCAGGAATCCCGTGAGATTGCCCAAGACGTGTCTAAGTCGGAAGAGGAACGCTTGGCGGCTGCTAAAAGAGCACAGGAGGCTCAGAACGAGTTACTGGATCAGGAGCAGGAATTTATGGATTTGAAAATCCAGCGTAAGGAGTTGGAGAACTCTTTTAATGATACCTCCAGAGCGGATGAGAAGGAGCTCATGGAGCTGATTGCTCAGCGTACTGATTTTGAGGCTCAGGCAGCTCGAAAAAGAATGTCTGCTAAAACGCTTGAAAACCAAGTGAACAAGCAGATTCATACGGAAAACATGAAGCGAGCTGATGAGGTGAGGAAAAAGGAGGAGGAAAACCAAAAACGGATTGATGAGCTCAGGAAGGAGTACTTAAAGGCTACCGTTGAGGCCGAGCAGAAAGCGGAGGATCTCCGGATATCACTGATGGATGAAGGAGCTGATAAAAAAATGGCCAAGCTCGACCTTGAATTAGACCGAGAATTGGAAAAGCTTGAGGAAAGGCGGGGGAAGTTATTGGAGAATGAAGCTCTCACAGAGGCAGAACTTCAGCAGGTTAGGGATCAGTTTGCGGAGCTGTCAGAACTCAAGAGGCAGGAGCATCGCCAGAAAATAGCCGAAATTAAAGAGGAAGAAAGGGAGGCGGACATTGAGAAGCAATTCGAGCAATTTGATGAAGATCAGGAACGGGAAATGCTACTGGTAGAAAATGCCGTGATCAATGCCACGGATGCAGAAACCAGAAAAAAGGAAGCCCTTCTAGAGATACAACGGGAATACTTGAATGAAAAACTTGCCTTACTTGAGGAATCTGGACAGGGAGAAACATTGCAAGCCTTAAGGCTGAAAAATCAACTCGCTCAGATCGACAAAGATATTGCTGATAATAAAATAGCAGAGGCAGAAAGAGCAGAGAATTTTAAGATACAGGTACAGCAAACTGGATTGAATGCGGCTAAAGAGTTCCTCCAAATGGGCTTGCAGCTTATGGATGAAGAGGCGAAAGGTCGGAAAGCATTGGCCACCACATTAAAAGCATTAGAGATCGGGCAAATTATTACCGATGGAATTCGCGAGGTAGCGGCAATCTGGAAGGGAGCTGCCACACTTGGCCCTATAGCTGGCCCAATTGTAGGAGGAATCCAAACTGCTGCTGCTGTGGCCAGAACTGGTGTTGCGGTCAATAAGATTAGAACCACCCAGTACGCCACCGGTGGTGCTACCGGATCCGGCAGGGTGATCGATATGATGATGGGCAGCGATGGTTCTTGGTCTATGCCTGATGGAACCAGAACCGGTTGGGTGGGCACCTATGCGAAAGGTGGCCATATAAATTCTCCTTCCTTTGGCGTGATTGGTGAAAAGGGAGCTGAGTGGGTAGGTCCGAATTGGATGCTTCGCTCTCCGAAATACGCCAATATATTCGGATACCTTGAGGCAGAGCGGCAGAAAGCCACTCCTTTCGCAACTGGTGGAGCTACCGCATCCATGGCACAGCAGATTCCGCAGAACTCTAATGCTACAGCCGATCTACAGGAATTCATGGCCATGATCGAGCAGTTTGAAGAAATGAAAATGGTCATGGAAGATATAAGATCCCTAATTGCTAGGTGGCCATCCACTATACGGGTTATCAATGATCCGAGAGACATCGTTGATGGAATTCAGGTATTAAATGAAATCGAGTTGGACAGCCGAATCAATCGGTAGGTAAAAATTTCATCCGTTTGAAGGTTTTAAAAACACCTTTGGAATTGATTCCTCGTAGTCAATAAAGTCAACCTCTAGGGCATCTTCCTCAAGGATTTCTAAAGCTTTACTAAACTCACTTTCATTTTGAAAAATATTATCCCAATCGGTCATGTATTGGGTTCCTGGATCAGGAATTTTTTTGACTTTATCATTTAATATGATTTTAGGGTTAGTAGGAAAAACAATTTTAATGGAGATCATGGCTTTTTTTGTTATTTTCCCTTAAAATAATCAATATTTCAAAATGTGCGGACGATACGGTATAAATAAAGACAAAGATATTTTAGAAGATAAATTCAAAGCAAGGGCTATTTCTGCTTTTAATAGGTGGAATAAAAAGGTAAATATTGCACCTACCCAGGAGGCTCCAGTAATTATTGCTGAGCGACCCGATGAGCTTAACCTAATGCATTTTGGGTTAGTCCCTCATTGGGCAAAAGATACAAAATCTAGTTTTCGGATGATTAATGCCAAATCTGAAGAAATCATGGATAAACCCAAAACTTATACTCCTCTGTTAAAGCACTCTAAACGTTGTTTGGTTTTGGCGGATGGATTTTACGAATGGAAAAATATCGATGGTAAAAAGCATCCATTTAGATTCTGTATTCCTGATCGTGATATTTTTACATTTGCGGGACTTTGGTCAAAGTGTATTTTAGCAGATCAATCGGAGTATTTTTCCTTCACAATTCTCACAACCAGCCCCAATGAACTGACAAAATCAATCCATGATCGGATGCCTGTTATCCTATCTGAAGAAGAATCCAAATACTGGATGGATATGGATCAAAATCCAAATGATCTTTTGGGAATTTTAAATCCATATCCAGCTGATGCAATGGTAAAATATGAAATTTCGATGGCTATTAATAGTGTGAAAAATGAAGGGGAAGAATTGATTAAACCAGTCAATTAGTCAAACGCCGTCCAACAACAAGAGGCCGCATCAAACTTGATATTGGCCTGTATTGGCTGAATTGTCGTTGTTTGATCCGTTTGATGTGTTTTAGCAAAATCAGTCCCTAACAATAAACTGGCTAATGCGTAAGGACTCCTGTTTTTTTCGCTGATCCATGATCTTCACGTATTTTTCAGATTGCCGGGTATTGGTGTGCCCCATAAAACTGGCCAGTACTTCTAATTTTCCGTCATGCTCCATGTATAGGGTGGCGAAGGTTTCACGGGCTATTTGGAAGCATATTTTTTGTTTGACTTCGAGGATATTGCTAATGCTGTTAATGATTTCATTCTGCTTTTGCTCCGTAGGGTATTGGAACATTTTATGGTCTCCCACTTCGTCAATTTCATCTGCAATCAAATCTATTGCCTCTGAGGTTATGGGCATCCTTACCCTTGTGCCATATCGAGAAGTTTTCTTTGGGATGAAATTGAAAAACTCGCCATCTATCCAGTCTAGGTTGAACCTTCTCAAATCTCCATGTCTCATACCTGTGACACAGCATAGCAGAAAAGCCCGTAAAACTATTCTATAGGTAGAGTGAATTAGTGGATCCTGATAGTACTCCCAGAACTGGAGAAACTCATCCTTAGTAAGTGGCCGGTACCTTCCCATTTCGGATTTTGCTCTAAAGAAGTTATAAGGATGAATAAAATGGATTTCATCATTTTGAGCGTAGTTAAGGTAGGTTTTGAAATTTTTGTGATGGCAAGCCCGTCCATTAAGACTTTTGCACTTTGTTTTCCTATACATCCATTGGTCAAATTGCTGAGCGGTCTTATTGGTCAACTCTGAGAACGTAAGTGTAGGCTTCCATTCTTTTAGTTTGTTCAAAGTAGTTATGTGATTTCTTTTCGTGAGGTCAGCTATCTCAGCTAGTTTGTACCGTTGCATTACCTTTTGTTCGTAGTAAGCATAAAAATCCTCTGTGCTGAGTTGGTTGTGGTACTCTTTTAAAAATAAATCCAACGTGAGTGGTTGGCGTTTGAGTCTGTATTTGACAATTACCTCTGTGGCCTTTGCTTCAGCATCCCTTAGCATGATATTGTAATCATCACATAGCTGGTCACCTTTATGTCTAGGTTTACACTTCCCATTTTTTTTGTCAAAGAGATCGATAGGCCAAAAGAGCTTTAAATCAATGTCTTTTTTTCTTCGATCAACGATGACTCTAAGGTATAGCAGGACTGTGCCGTCTTTTCGGATGCGCTTTGGGTGGCATACTATTTTCGAACTAGCATTATTCATGTAGAAACGAGGTAGAAACAAAGATGTCAAATTTCACTAGAAACCGTATGTCTCTATGACCTCCAAACCCACTTTTTGAGCGAGCTTGGAGGATTTTTATTGTAGAAGTACGCGCGGAAGGATTCGAACCCTCAACCCTCGGAGCCGAAATCCGATATTCTATCCAGTTGAACTACGCGCGCATGAAACCGATTTAGAGATGGTCATCTCCAAATCGGTCACAAATATAAACTATTTTTATGCGTTTTTAAGCACTTCCTGTACTTTTTCTGCAGCTTCTTTTAGGGTAATGGCAGAGGCTACTTTTAGTCCGGATTCATCGATGATCTTGGCACCTTCTTCAGCATTGGTTCCTTGAAGTCTTACGATGATCGGTACGCGGATGTCACCGATTGATTTATAGGCTTCTACCACACCACTGGCGATTCTGTCACACCTTACGATACCACCAAATACATTGATAAGGATGGCTTTTACGTTAGGGTCTTTAAGGATGATTCTGAAGCCAGCTTCTACGGTAGTGGCATTGGCTCCGCCACCTACGTCAAGGAAGTTGGCAGGCTCTCCACCAGAAAGCTTGATCATGTCCATGGTCGCCATGGCCAGACCTGCACCGTTTACCATACAGCCTACGTTACCGTCGAGTTTTACGTAGTTTAGATCAGATTTGCCTGCTTCTACTTCCAAAGGATCCTCTTCAGAAATATCACGTAGCTCAGCTAGATCACGATGTCTGTAAAGTGCATTGTCATCCAAGTTTACTTTGGCATCCACCGCCAAGATTTGGTCATCAGAAGTCTTCAACACAGGGTTGATTTCAAACTGAGAGGAGTCGGTGGCATCGTAGGCTTTGTAAAGGGAAGAGATAAATTTCACCATTTCCTTCAGGGCATTTCCGGAAAGTCCAAGTGCAAAAGCTACTTTTCGGGCTTGGAATGGCTGAAGACCTACTTTGGGATCGATCCATTCTTTGATGATTTTTTCCGGGGTATTCTCTGCTACTTCTTCGATGTCCATGCCACCTTCGGTAGAAGCCATGATGACATTGCATCCTTTGGCCCTGTCCAAAAGGATGGATAGGTAATATTCTTTAGGCTCGGAATCTCCTGGGTAGTATACATCCTGAGCTACTAAGACCTTGCTTACTTTTTTTCCTTCTGGGCCTGTTTGGTGTGTTACCAACGTCCCTCCTAGGATGTTTTTGGCTTTTTCAGTTACTTCGTCCAATTTCTTGGCCAGTACGACGCCATTTGAGTCAGTTTGCTGAATTTTACCTTTTCCACGTCCACCTGCATGGATCTGTGCTTTGATCACATACCATGAGGTACCTGTTTCTGCGTTGAGTTGCTTGGCTGCTTCTAGTGCTGCCTCCGGGGTATTGGCTACAATACCTTCCTGGATTTTGACACCATAACCTTTGAGAACTTCTTTAGCTTGATATTCGTGTATATTCATCCTAGCGAAAATTTTTGCCCGAAGTTAACCACCACAAGCCGATTATTCAAGTAATAAACGGGTCTTTTTGCTAAAAATATAGATGTTATTGTTGTGTCAATTTTCCAGTTGTCTCTACCTGTTCATTATTTAAAAATACGATAAAGGGGATAACTCCTTGATGCTAGGAAGGTTGGTGTGACAGGTGGGAAGTATGTCAGTCCAAATTAGGTTGTTTACCACCATATATTACGTGGAGTCATAAAGAGTCGCATCGCTTTAAAACCTGCGCAAAATAGGACGATTCAGACAAGAAGTTTTATCTTTGGATTCGTTTAATTTTATCATTATGCTAAAAGCTAAGGGCATTCATAAATATTACGGAGACCTCCATGTGTTAAAAGGGGTGGATGTGGAAATTGCCTCTGGAGAGATCGTGTCGATAGTAGGTGCATCAGGAGCAGGAAAGAGTACTTTGCTACATATTTTGGGTACTTTGGACAATGCTGACCAAGGCGATGTAAGTGTAGGGGACAAGCTACTTACTCGCCTAAAGGGCGATCAGCTGGCTATGTACCGTAACTTGGAGATTGGCTTTATTTTTCAGTTTCATAACCTGCTCCCTGAGTTTACCGCTGAAGAAAATATCATCATACCGGGCTTAATAGCCAAAAAAGAGGAGGTGCAACTAAAAGCAAAAGCCAAAGAGTTGGCCAAGCTTTTGGGGATTGAAGACAGGCTGGAGCATAAACCTGCTGAGCTTAGTGGTGGCGAGCAGCAGCGAGTGGCGGTAGCCAGGGCGTTGATCAATAATCCCAAAATAATTTTTGCGGATGAACCAAGTGGAAACTTGGATACCCAAAGTGCCGAATCACTTCACGAGCTGTTTTTTACTTTGCGGGACCAGTTTGGGCAATCTTTTGTTATTGTAACCCACAATCGGCAATTGGCACAAATGGCCGACCGAATGCTTACCATGCAGGATGGATTGATTGTCTCGGAGTAGGATTTGGAGAAGGGATCATTAGGTATCAAAAGCAATTGTCAAGACACAGAGGGGCATGAGTTCCTAGACCAGACCACACCATTACGAGGAGCCTTCAAGAAGGATAATTGAACCCGGAATATGATTAGGCTATCGGTTCCCCAATTCCTTCACCTCCTCCATCATGGACTTGACATGGGCTGGGCCATCAAAAAGCCCTTCGTGAATGGCCACTATCTCATGTGCATCGTTGAGGAGATAAGTGATCCTTTTGGGGATTTTGATCAGGGGCATGAGGGCCTTGTATTGTTTGCAGACACTTCCATCTTCATCTGATAACAATTCAAAAGGTAATTGGTGCATTTTCTTAAATTCCTGATGGCTTGCGATGCTATCCCTGCTGATGCCGACGAGGGAAATGTCCAATGAGCTGAATACTCCGAAATTATCGCGGAAGCTACATACTTCTTGGGTGCAGCCTTTGGTCTGGTCTTTAGGGTAGAAAAAGATCAGGGCCGGTTTACCCTTGAAATCTCCCGCGAGTCGAAAATCTTTTCCAGCAGTGGAAGGGAGTGTGAAATCAGGCGCTTTGGTGTTTTTTTTAAGTGACATGTTAGAAATTGAAATAGAGGTGTTTAATATTGCCCAATGTATAAAATTTTGCCTCATAGAAAGAACAAAATCCTTCGAATGATGTTTAGTGGGCAGTGTGATTTTGGTGAGCAGAAGTTCGGAAATAAAAAGATTTGGGCTATTATTACTGGAAGATTTGGAGAATTTGTGCTTATTGGGGATTATATTTAGGGGAGTAGTGAGGGGAAGAAATACTAAGTTTGACTAACTGGAGCCTGGATTTGGCGAATGACCAAGAAACGGTTTAACCCTGTTTATGCATATTCTGGGTTTAAGATAAAATCTTGATTTAAAAGACAACGAATGACAACGACTATTATCATAACGCTGTGTTCACTTTTGCTGATAGCGTACCTATTTGATTACAGTTTTAAAAAAACCAAAGTACCTTCAGTGATCCTGTTGTTACTATTGGGCTGGCTGGTGCGCCAAGGTACAATGCTGTTTGAGCTAAAGCTACCAGATCTCTCTGCGATATTGCCGATCTTGGGGACTACAGGATTGATTTTGATCGTCTTGGAAGGTGCCTTGGAGCTAGAGTTGAACAAATCAAAAATCACCTTGATCAGAAAGTCATTTTTAGGTGCTTTGGCTCCCTTGTTGGCCTTGTCCTTCTTATTGACCTATATCTTTGAGCAGTATGGGGGCTATACGTTTAGGGACAGCCTGATCAATGCGATCCCTCTGTGTGTGATCAGTAGTGCTATTGCCATTCCCAGTGTGCGTAATCTGTCCAAGTCCAACAGGGAGTTTGTGATTTATGAAAGTAGCCTTTCTGATATTTTGGGTGTGGTATTCTTTAATTTTATACTTCGTAATGAAACGGTGGGATTGGATTCCTTTGGCGTTTTTGGGCTACAGTTAGTGGTGATTTGTGTCATTTCCTTTGTGGCTACGATTGGTCTTTCCTTCTTGCTCAGCAAGCTGGAGCACCATATTAAATTCGTTCCTATTATCCTGCTTACCATTCTGATTTATGCCATTTCGTATGTTTATCATCTGCCGGCATTGATCTTTATCTTGATTTTTGGACTGTCTATCGGTAACCTTAATGAACTCCATAACCTGAAGTTTTTCGATGTCATCAGAACAGACATCCTCAATAAGGAGGTAGATAAGTTTAAAGAACTTACCGTAGAAGCTACATTTTTGATCCGGTCGCTGTTTTTCTTGCTGTTTGGGTACCTTCTGGAAACATCAGAAATTCTTAATACATCTACGTTGATATGGGCAGTAGGGATTGTTGTTTTGACATTTTCTATCAGGGCGATTCAGCTTAGGCTGAGTAAGATTCCTTTAAAACCACTACTTTTTGTGGCCCCAAGGGGACTGATCACTATTTTATTGTTTTTGTACATCAGTCCTGAAAATATGATCGGCTTGGTGAACAAATCCCTTATTATCCAGGTGATTGTCCTTACTGTATTGATCATGATGGTTGGGATGATAACCAATACCACTCCTCCAGAGGAAGAAGAAACCACTAAACCTGCCCCTGCGCCAGAAGGGGCTTCGGAAAAACCCTCAGATAATCAAATTGAAGAGGAGAACGGATCCAACTAATCTTTTGGGGTAGGGAACCATTTGGGCGATTTATTGATTGGGGTTAAAATTAAACTTTCACTCCGGAGATTTGTTGAGGCAATGAACCATTAGGGGGCACTGGCCACTGGCATCATCCGGGAAATTGCGAGAAAAGTTGAGTCAAAAAAGCGTCCAACATATGTTATTGGCAGGGATATTTTTTGCCATTATGCAAGTAATGGTAAAGTATGTCCCTCATCTGCCGGCTGTGGAGATAGTGTTTTTTAGGTCACTGTTTAGTTTGGTGGCGAGTTATGTCATTCTGAAGAAACAAAAGGTTCCTCTTTTCGGAAACAATAAAAAGCTTCTAATACTTCGTGGAGCCTCTGGGGCACTTGGTCTGATCACTTTCTTTTATACTTTACAGAATATTCCACTCGCAAGTGCGGTAACACTTCAATACCTGTCGCCAATTTTTACTACCATCTTGGGGATATTTATCGTCCGGGAAAAAGTCAACCCTGTCAGGTTTCTATATTTCGCCATTGCGTTTGGAGGGGTATTGGTCATAGAGGGCTTTGATCCACGGATCTCTATTGAGTATACCTTGATAGGGGTCTCTTCAGGCTTTTTTGCTGGATTAGCCTATAATATTATCCGAAAACTGAAGGGGACAGAGCATCCACTGGTGATTGTCTTTTATTTTCCACTTGTGACCTTGCCGATTGTGGGAATCTGGAGTTACTTTAACTGGGTAATGCCCACCGGCTGGGATTGGATGCTGTTATTGGGAATTGGGGTATTTACTCAACTGGCACAATATTTTATGACCATGGCCTACCAACATGCCAACTTAGCGAAAATTACCAGTCTAAATTATATTGGAATCCTGTACGCACTGGTTTTTGGTTTTATCTTTTTCGGGGAAACCTTTAACTTGCTAACCTATTTGGGGATGGCTTTGGTGCTGGTGGGAGTGATTTTAAACATTAGATCAAAAAAATGAAGATAACCAGGGACTTGTATCAGGGCTCTTTAGCCCTGTTGACAGATTTTTATCAATTGACCATGGCTTATGCTTACTGGAAATCCGGCAAAGCTGAACAGGAAGCGGTCTTTAACTTGTTTTTCAGAAAGAATCCGTTCCAAAGTGGCTTTACCATTGCCGCAGGCTTGGATTATGTGATCGATTACTGTCGTAATTTTAAGTTTGATGAAAACGATCTGTCCTATTTGGGTGAGATGAAGCAGGCTGATGGCACGCCTACGTTTGATCCGGCTTTTGTCCAGTACCTTCGGGAATTGGAGTTTAGCTGTGATGTAGACGCCGTGGAAGAGGGATCCGTGATATTCCCCAATACACCTATGATCCGCGTAAAAGGCCCTTTGCTGCAATGCCAGTTGCTAGAGACTCCTATGCTGAATATTATCAATTTCCAAACCTTAGTGGCGACGAAGGCTGCAAGGATCACATTGGAAGCCAAAGGAGACCCCGTTTTGGAGTTTGGTCTCAGGAGGGCCCAAGGAATCGATGGTGCATTGGCTGCCAGCAGGGCCAGCTACATTGGAGGCTGTTCATCTACCAGTAATGTCATGGCAGGTAAACTCTTCGGAATTCCGGTGTCTGGTACGCATGCGCACAGCTGGATCATGGCTTTTGAAAGTGAAATAGCTGCATTTGAAGCTTATGCCGCTGCTTTCCCTGATAATTGTATCTTCCTAGTGGATACCTATGATACCATTAAGGGCGTCCAAAACGCCATCAAAGTGGGCAATGCGCTCAAGGCAAACGGTAAAAAATTACTGGGAGTACGTATTGATTCAGGGGATTTGGCCTATTACAGTAACATGGCCAGGGAGCTATTGGATGAAGCAGGATTTACCGACACTAAAGTGGTCGCAAGTAATGACCTGGACGAGCATATTTTATCCTCACTGAAGATGCAGGAGGCTTCTATCGATATATGGGGAATAGGTACCAAACTAGTGACGGCTTATGACCAGCCAGCACTGGGAGCGGTCTATAAGATGGCTGCCCTCAAGGATCCAGATGGAAAATGGGTGCCCAAAGTGAAAGTTTCCCAGCAATCCATAAAGATCAATATTCCCGGTTATCATAACGTAAGGCGTTTTTATAAAAATGACAAGGCCATTTCGGATATGATATACCTCGAAAATGGAGAGAAATTGGCCGAGGAGCTTACGATTATCGATCCTTATGATCCCACGAAAAGAAGGAAAATTAATCCAGGATCCATGGAGAGCAAGGACTTATTGGTACCGATCTTCAAAAACGGTGAAAAGGTCTATTCTAGGCCTAAGTTAGAAGAAATCCGAAATAGGACACTGACGAACTTGGAGAGGTTTGACAAGGCTCACAAAAGATTGATCAACCCACATATTTACCCTGTTGGCTTGGAAGAATCGCTTTACCACCTAAGAACAGATCTGGTTTTGAAAGCCAAAAACTATAGTTAATTTAGCTTCCAGCAAACAAGAATAGCAACTAGCTCTGAGGCTGGAATTAACCTTAACATAAGCAGTGACCAATAACCCAGTAACCTAATAACTAAGTAACTCAATAACTAAGTAACCAAACCATGAAAGCATTGTTGATTGTGGATGTGCAGAATGATTTTTTGCCAGGAGGGGCATTGGAGGTAAAGGAAGGAGATAAGATCATTCCTGTTATCAATAAACTTCAGGAAAAATTTGATTTTATATTAGCTACCCAAGATTGGCATCCTGCAGATCATAAGAGTTTTGCGGCCAATCACCCTGGTAAGCAAGCTGGAGAGGTGATTAAACTGGGAGGAACGGACCAAATGCTCTGGCCAGTACATTGTGTGCAGGAGAGTGAGGGCGCCCAGTTTGCAGAAAAACTAAAGCGGGACAAATGGAACAAGGTGTTTAGAAAGGGGCTAAACCCACTTGTGGATTCATATAGCGGTTTTTTTGACAACAAAAAAAAGGAAGATACTGGGCTTACGGCTTATCTGCACGAACATGATATTTCAGATCTTTATGTGACGGGCCTAGCGGCTGACTATTGTGTGAAGTTTACCGTCTTGGATGCGCTAAAAGAAGGCTTTGATACTTATTTGATTTCTGATGCCACCAGGGCTGTTAACTTATCACCTAGTGATTTTGATGAATCATTAAAAGAAATGAGCAAATCAGGGGCAGAAGTGGTCAGTAGTGCAGCGGTCTCTTTTTGAGATATGGTCATAAATACCTATTTTCATATTCAATCCAATCCATTTTCACTATGCAACTTCCCATTGTCACTGTTGATGCGTTTACCGACACACCATTTTCGGGTAATCCAGCTGCCATTTGTTTACTTCCAGGGCCATTGGCAGAGGAGGGAATGCAGCTCATCGCTTCCGAAATGAACCTTAGTGAAACGGCTTTTCTAGAACAGACTGGACCCGCTTCTTTTGATCTGAGGTGGTTTACTCCTATGCGAGAAGTGGACTTATGTGGACACGCAACACTGGCAAGTGCCTACATGCTGTATGTGGAGGAAGTGGTAGAAATGGATCAGGAAATTGTGTTTGCTACCAAAAGTGGCGAGCTACGGGTGCATATGGAAGGGGAAGAAATCGTGATGGACTTTCCATTGATCACCATCCAGCCGGGGCAGCATCCCTATTTTATGGATGATTTTTTTGGTCAAAAAGTCATCGGAGCAGCTTCTCTAAAAGGTAATTGGATACTGGAACTGGAAAATTATCATATCTTGGAATATGTAGAGCCTGAGTTTCAGGTGTTGGCTTTGCACAGTGAACAGGGCATTATCATTACAGCAAAGGGGAATGAAGACTACGATATCTATTCCCGCTATTTTGCTCCGAACCTAGGAATCAATGAAGATCCCGTTACAGGTTTTGCCCATTGTGCCCTGATGGATTACTGGCACAAAAAAGATGGAAAGGAAGCGCTAAAAGCTTACCAAGCCAGTAAGAGGGAAGGGGAAATGAGACTTGAAATGCAGGGTGACCGTGTAATGATTTATGGTAAGGCGATTAAGATTTTTGAAGGCTTTTTAGAAGTGTAAAATGTTAGGTTATAATGTTTTGGTGAGCAATAATGCTGCGACAGTAAGCATACTGTTTCTATTGGGTGATTGACATTAATACGCATAATATTGCTAAAATTAGACGAAAATTGGCAATGCTTTATAGTGATCTTTTGTCATAACTGATACTAAATTGCTTATATTTGTATATCTTACTATTATATTTTAACTTGAAATAATTAAACAATAAGACTAAACCTAATTTTTAAACTAAAGTTAACAGCAATGAAAAAATTATTACTAGTATTTACCGTGTTTTTGATTTCCTATGGCCTACAGGCTCAGGAAGTTGGTGTTCGCTTCGGAGAAGGAGCAAATAATGTAGCCATTGATGGGATTTTCTCCATAGGAGAATTCAGTCGTGTCCATGGTGATATTAGTTTTGGAGATGGTGTAGGCCTCGATTTGCTTTACGATTTTCTGTATCGGCCATTTCCAGATGCAGACGGTCTGGATTGGTATGTAGGTGCAGGTCCCTCATTCTATTTTAATGACCCCTTCTTCTTTGGTGTATCAGGTGAAATAGGCTTGGAGTATCACTTTGATTTTCCATTGGCGGTTGGGTTGGATTGGCGACCGACGTTTTGGATAGTCGAGGATACGGATTTCAATGCCAATTACTTCGGTCTCAATGTCAGGTACGTCATAGGCAGGTAAAAGTATAAATAGACAACTGAACATACGATGCTCCGTCAATTTTTGGCGGAGCATTTATTTTTATTGTTGGCGTCCGAGTAAAGGTTTTTGTTTTATAAACAAGAAAAGCCCGGGTTGGCTTAGCAACTCCGGGCTTTGAACTATAAAGATGATGTTTGTTTTTAATCAATATTAGGCTGAGGAGTGGTTCTTAGGTAGGGCTTGATTTCCTTGTGGCCTTTTGGAAATTTAGCAGGAATCTCTTCATTGCTGATCGCTGGTGCAATCACCACATCCTCACCATGCTTCCAGTTGGCTGGAGTAGCTACGGAATAATCGGCAGTCAGCTGTAATGAATCGATTACCCTGAGCAGCTCGTTGAAGTTTCTGCCAGTGCTGGCTGGATAAGTGATGGTAAGCTTGATCTTTTTGTCCGGACCGATGATAAATACAGACCTTACGGTGAGCTTTTCATTGGCATTGGGGTGGATCATGTCATAAAGCTCGGCTACTTTTCGGTCCTCATCAGCAATGATCGGGTAATTTACCTCTGTCTGCTGTGTTTCATTGATGTCTTTTACCCATCCATGGTGGCTGTCGATCCCATCTACACTGAGAGCGATCATTTTGACATTTCTTTTTTCAAATTCCCCTTTCAGCTTGGCGGCAGTACCTAATTCGGTGGTGCATACAGGGGTATAGTCTGCTGGGTGGGAAAATAATATACCCCAGCCATCGCCTAAGTATTCATACAAATTGATTTTTCCTGCAGTACTGTTAGCAGTAAAATCCGGTGCGGTGTCTCCTAATCTTAATGACATAGTGATAATTTTTTTTTACGGTTAAATACAAAGTATACTCTATAGGTTTTGTAGGAAAACGTGTTTTTCCAAGATAAAGTTTAGAAAAACCCCACAAAATTGATAAAAGTGCGGAGATTAGTCAGGGCAAATGCGTTTAGTGTTTTGAAGGGAGACAATTTTCGTGTAGGCATAGCTATCATCCGTGCCGCTGGCACTCCTTCGGGAGGTTGAGGAGAGCTTAAGTTCCTGCGGATGAATCCGCAGGTTACAAAATTTATCCCGAATTCAATGCCGTTTAGTTAGTGTGTATCTGGAAAATATGGGTTCTATATTTTTTCCTTGGGCAGTTATTTTTCTAGCTAAATTCCAAGGTGGTTTTCATCTCTTTACCTTTGTCATTTTTTTGCTGCAGGTCAAAAAAGTGACCAAAAAACCCCGCCGCTGTGCATCTATTGGCCTAAAATTAAAACCTCCCCTCATGCAGGCAAACTCCTCCTGTCTAAAGCCAAGCAGGCCTATCTAAAGCCAGGTAAACCTTCTTTAGCTGCCAACATTCTTTTTGGGCAGCATTTCGTCAAACAAGCCTGCCTTTTTGCCCACCCGCTTTTTAATTTCTTAACGCCCAATACCTGCAAGGCGGATCCGGTTAATAAGTTTCTTATGGATAAATTATCATCATTATTCCATGTAGTGGTATATTTTCTTAAGTAACCAAGTTGAGCGAGAACTATAAGCCCCCCTGAGCCAAAAAAGGTATCGCTTCCTTATTACGGCCCTTGGTATGCCTGTTTTCCAGTCGATGGTGGAGGCCGTTAAGAAAGGGAGTTGGCTCGCGTCGTGGAACAGCGAGACCCACTCACTTTTAGGTCGTAGCCATCGGGTGGAAATTAAAATGGGTGACGGATCTCGGTCGCAGGGTAAATCCATGTTCCATTTTAAAAGGCATACCACCGGCCTAGATTTTTTTCTTTCTTCATCAATAGCCTGCCCCGAAGGCTTTCGGGGGAAAAAAGGAAAAGGATAAAATCCACCAAGATGATCAGGTTTCCCCAGCCAAAGTCAATCAAAAAAAGGACTTTTAGGTATATGAAAAGGAGGAAATCCCCTTAACTAAACGGCATTGATCCCGAATTATGCATTAGAATAATTAAAAGGGGGGCTTAGGTTTTGAATTTGGGAGAAGATGCCATCCATCCAGGGTCTTTTTTTGACGGGTAGTGATATTTTCAAGACCTGTTTATCCCGGGTTATGCATTAGGAATCGTAGTGAGAGCTGAAATTGCAAGAAAATCAGTTAGTTTGGAGGCATTAGCGTAGCACCGCTACGGTTATGCCGAAAACTAAAGTGAAACGGCTGATTTTGAAGCAGTTTCAGGTCGCAACACCTGTGCGCCGTGGCGTAGATAGGCTAATGCATATTCCGGGTTTAAATGCCTTTGCCCTGGGAGATTAGTAAAAGAATAGGAATTTTGTCTCTATACTCAAGTCTCACATCTCAAATCTTGCCTTCAATCACCATTTTCCTCTATCGATTGTAAAATAATGGCACAGGCCTTTTTGATCTCTTCCTCAGTGATGGTCAGCGGTGGAGCAATGCGCATGCTGTCTTCACAAAATAAAAACCAGTCTGTAATGATCCCCAGCTCGATCGCCCGGTCAATGATGGGCTTAAGGACTTCGAAGGATTCAAATTCCACGGCCATCATCAGCCCTTTATTGCGGATACCTTTGATCTTGGAGTGCTTTAAGTTTTCTTTGAAGAGCTTGGCTTTGCTTTCCACTTGTTGGATAAGTTGTTCTTTGTGAAGGACCTCAATGGTAGCCAGTGATGCTGCGCAGCTGACCGGGTGACCGCCAAACGTGGTGATATGTCCAAGGAGTGGGTTGTTTTTGAATACAGCCATGATGGACTGGGAAGCGATGAACGCTCCGATGGGCATTCCTCCTCCCATGCCTTTTGCGCAGACCACGATGTCAGGAGCAATATCGTAGTGTTCAAATGCCCAGAATTTACCCGTCCTGCCAAATCCTGCTTGGATTTCATCGAGGATAAGCAAGGTGCCCATTTCATTGCAGCGCTGTCGCAAGGCTTGGAAGTAGGCTTTTGACCCGACTCTGATGCCTGCTTCTCCCTGGACGGTTTCTATGATAACTGCGGCAGTTTCTTCCGTGATCAGGTCCAATTGGTCAATGGCATTAAAATCAACGTTTCGGATTCCGGGGAGCAAGGGACGATAGGCCCTTTTGAACAGCTCATTTCCGCCTACGGAAAGGGCCCCGTGTGAAGAACCATGGTAGGCATTGCCGCAACTGATGATTTCCCTTCTGCCAGTGTATCTTTTGGCGAGTTTCAAGGCACCTTCTACGGCTTCACTGCCACTGTTCACCAAGTACACGTTGTCGAGACTTTCCGGAAGGGTGTCCGTGAGGGCTTTGGCCAATAGTGTCTGGGGGGATTGCACATATTCTCCATACACCATCAGGTGCATGTACTTGTCCAGTTGCTCTTGTATGGCTGCGACTACTTTGGGGTGGCGGTGTCCTACATTGCTGACACCGATCCCAGAAATGAGGTCAATGTACTTTTCGCCGTTTGGGCCGTACATATAAATGCCTTCTGCTTTTTCGATTTCGATGAGCAAGGGGAAATCGGTGGTTTGTGCAAGGTTGGATAAAAAGAGCTGACGGTTATTCATCTGATCGTTTTGTTGATTACTTATCCAAAATTAAGGGCTTTTATCTGAAAATGGCCAAAATATGACGTGGAATCCATGATTTGGTGAATTGATGACCATTGTTACTTGGGAGGAGGCTTCCGGTGAGTAGTTGAATGGCGAAATCATTTAGCTGACGGTCCCTTAATTGCGATATATACATTATTGCAAAAAGAATATATGGATGGATTATAACCGAAATGTGTGGTAATATCTACATAATGTGTTTTATTTGGGGAAGTTTTACACACTAACTTCCTATCCCGACATGAGTGATTTTGATGTAGCCATTATTGGTAGTGGTCCTGCAGGCGCTTCTGCGGCATACCAACTGGCAGAGCAGGGCGTTTCTACTGTTTTAATTGAAAAGGAACTACTTCCTCGTTACAAAACCTGTGGCGGTGGCTTTGTTTACCGTGGAAGACGGAGATTGCCATTCGACATCTCTGACGTGGTGGAGCGAGAGTTTATGCAGATCAGCCTTTATTTTGAGGATGAATCGATGATGCTGACCACCAAAAGGGATGTGCCAGTGATCAGTATGGTGATGCGAGATGACTTTGATAATTTTATCATCAAAAAGGCTCAAGAAAAGGGCGTTGTTGTCAAAGATGGCCACAAGCTTACCGGGATTACTTTTGGTGATATTCCTGTTCTCCACACCAATCAAGGAGACATTAAGGCAAAAATGATCATTGCGGCAGATGGGGTCTTAAGTCCTACGGCAAAAATCGCCGGATGGAAGGAAACCAGGACGCTGATCCCTGCACTGGAATATGAGGTGGAAGTAAGTCCTGAAGATTTTGAGCGGCTTTCTAAGGAAGTTCGCTTTGATGTGGATACCATCCCGTATGGGTATGCCTGGAGCTTTCCGAAGAAAAATCACCTTTCTCTTGGGGTCGCTTCCGCAAGAAAAGTGCGGATCGACCTAAAAGCACACTATAGAAAATACCTCGATAAGCTGGGGATAGAAAAAGTGATCAGTGAAAAAGCCCACGGATTTCAAATCCCCGTCGCTCCAAGGACAGATGGGTTTTATCGTAATGGTGTTTTTCTGACCGGTGACGCAGCGGGATTTGCTGACCCGATTACTGCCGAAGGGATCTCCAATGCCTTACTGAGTGGTGAAATGGTGGTAGAGGCCATTGTTAAAGCAAATCTAGCCCCTGACATAGCTGGTGAGCTTTACGAAAACAGGTTGAAAGCGGAACTACTCCCTGAAATACAAACAGGGATAAGTGTTTCCAAATGGTTTTATAGCCAACGTAAAATCCGCAATTTCTTAATGAAGCGATACGGTGACTATTTTATTTCAGCCATGACAGACGTGTTTATAGGAGAAAGAAGCTATCCGAGAGATTTGATGAAAAGCCTTAAAAAGAAGGTCAGGGAATTGGTATGACATGGGATGGTAGGGGCTCTCTTTTCTGCTTTTTTTATCCATACTTGTTGGAAATAACATAGAGCACAGCAGTATAGAAATTCATCTAATCAGCTTAGTGGGAGATCAAGTGCGGATAGGTTATGAGGGGATTATGGTCGGTCTCGGTACAAGCCTGATTCGCTACGGTGCCAAGTAATGATGCTATGTGCTGGTTTTGAGTCACAATAGAGAGACTAAGGCATATTTTTTCTCACCAGTCTCCAGTACCTAAGTCACTGTCAGGATGCGACACCCACTATAATGGTACCGTTGATCATTTTGTGTTTAGGATTGCATGATTTGCCTTTTCATTTTAGCCCAAAACCCTTAACTTCCACTTTTATATTAATAAATAAAACCCAACCATAAAATGAAATTAAACCTATTGTTTCCTGTATTGGCAGGAAGTCTGCTGGCTATGCCGGCGCTAGCCCAACATGATCCTGTCCAGTTGCCACCAGAAGCTACAGAAGTGTGGGAGCCAGAACCACCGATCGTTACCCCCGGTGAGGAGAACCATTTGCCCCCTTCGGATGCTATTGTGCTTTTTGATGGGAGTGATTTGGATGCTTGGAAAAGTGTAAAAACAGACGGAGAAGCTGAATGGACCGTGCATGACGGCATATTTACCGTAAAGCCAGGGACTGGTGAGATAGCCACTAAAGAAAAATTTGGGGATGTCCAATTACATATTGAATGGAAAGCACCAGATGTGGTCAAAGGTAAAGGACAGGGAAGAGGAAATAGCGGGTTGTTCTTTTGTGAGCGCTATGAGGTTCAGATTCTGGATTCCTATGATAATCGCACCTACTCCAATGGACAGGCGGCTTCACTTTATAAAGAAGGCATCCCATTGGCCAATGCCATGCGCTCTCCCAAAGAGTGGAACACGTACGATGTTTTTTTCACTGCTCCGAGGTTTAATAAGGACGGAATCGTAATTTCTCCTGCTTATGTGACAGTCATCCATAATGGTGTTTTGGTGCAGAATCACTATGAAGTAAAAGGCACTACCGCGTATATTGGTGTTCATAAATACGAGGCCCACGAATCCGAATTACCGATCAAGTTACAAGATCATGGCAACTTGGTAAACTTCAGAAATATCTGGGTGAGGAAGCTTTGATTGTCAGCTCCCTGCGAATACAGTGACCTAGATGTACAAGACAATGACTGACCAGTGTTTTGGATTGGTAAGTCATTGCCCATAGATTTTCTGTGCGTTTCGGGAGAAATAAAAACTACTGGCAAGAAGGCGTATAATCATAAAAACTATTAACTCATTAACCAAATAACAAATAACCTAACCATGTCATCAAGAAGAAAGTTTTTACAAAATTCACTGTTGGCTTCAGCGGGGCTTGCTTTGCCCACAATGATGTCCGCCAAAGATTTTGGGCAGTTTACACGTACGATTTCTGCCAGTGACCAGATTAACGTAGGGCTGATCGGAGCGAAAGGAATGGGCTGGTCCAATATGAACTCGTTCCTTAAAATGCCTCAGGTCAATTGTGTGGCCATTGCGGACATTGACCAATCTGTGTTGGATATGAGAGGGGCAGATGTTGAAAAGAAGAGAGGCAAGAAACCCATACTGTACAAAGATTACAGAAAGCTATTAGAAAATAAAGACGTAGATGTGGTGATCATCGGTACTCCTGATCACTGGCATTGCCTGACGCTCATCGATAGTTTGTCAGCAGGTAAACATGCCTATGTAGAAAAGCCTTTGGCCAATTCTATTGAGGAGTGTAACCTGATGGTAAAAGCAGCAGACCGGTACGGAAAACTTGTGCAGGTGGGGCAGTGGCAACGAAGTGGTAACCAGTATGACGACGCCATATCCTTTGTGAAGTCCGGTCAGTTGGGGAATATCCGCTTGGTGAAATGCTGGGCTTATCAGGGATGGATGAACCCCGTGCCCGTAAAGCCGGACAGTACACCACCTCCGGGAGTAGATTACAAAATGTGGCTTGGTCCAGCCCCTGAGCGGCCATTTAATGAAAACCGTTTTCACTTCAATTTCCGCTGGTTTTGGGATTATGCTGGAGGCTTGATGACCGACTGGGGGGTGCATGAAATCGATATTGCACTGTATGCCATGGGCGTGAGTGCTCCGAAATCAGTGATGGCTTCGGGTGGTAAACTGGCGTACCCAGACGATGCATCCGAAACACCGGATACCTTACAGACCGTGTATGAATACGATGGTTTCAATATGCTGTGGGAGCATGCTACAGGTATTAATGGAGGGAATTATGGCTACACGGAAGGGATCGCCTTTATTGGCAATAATGCCACGCTGGTGGTCAACCGTGGCGGATGGGAGATTATCGCGGAAAAGAAAGACGGCAAATCGTTGATAGAGGGGATGGCAAGGGTGAAACCAGAGGGGAATGCCTTGGATAAACATACCGTCAACTTCGTGGAATCCATTAAGGCCAATGACGCTTCCCAACTCCACTGCGGTATCGAGACAGGTAGCGTGGCGGCCATCAATGCCCATATGGGAAATATCGCCTACAAAACAGGCAAAAAAATCTATTGGGATGCTGATAAAGGGCTATTTACGGATAAGGATGCCAATAAACTGGTCACCGCCAATTATCATAACGGATGGAAATTGCCGAAGGTGTGATGAGGCAGAGTTAAGCCGGTTTAAATGCCGTTTGGTTAAAGACATTCCCCTTTTTACGTGCAAGAAGCTCTTTTTTAAGTTTAACTTTTGCTGAGGGATCTTGATTGTTTTGGTGGGATTTTGAAATGGATGGTAAGTAGGAAAAGCGCGTGGCAATCTCTGTCTATATGAGATTGCCACGGCTCCTTTCCGTAAATCACACAATCGCTTCATCGTACTTGTCCTGGCTGCTGTACGGAGAAGGTTTTTAAACTCAGGTTATTAGACAGTGAATTCACCTATGAGTCGGCCTCTTCTCCGTATTCCTGCGGGATTTTTTTGCCTAGAATTCCTTCTCTCCAAATTCACTTTTGATAAACCTGGATTTATTTTTTAGTTGGTTAAAGGTATAGCTAATATTGAGCATGATCATGTCCACTTCATAGACGTAATTGGTCGTGGTGTAGAATTCGTTTTCTGACCAGGTGGTGATCCGTTGCTCATTGGTGTCCAGTAGGCCCATGTCCATGTTGAGCCATTGCAGCGTGGTACTGAGCCTTCCATCTAGGAAGGTCTTGGTGACAGTAAGGTTGGGGGAGAAGAACCTACTGTCTTCACCCTGGGCCGTCACACGGTCGGAGAGATAATTAAGCGACCACTGGAGACTTAGGCTGGATGAAATGTCAAAGTTGGTGTTGGCATTAATGGAATATACCCAGCTGGAGGAATCAATAGGACGATTGTTGAATTCACCCTTGATGTGATATTTGTACAGGTTGCCACCTGCAAATAATTTCCACCAAGAGGTGGGGTTGAGCTCTATACCTGATTCTAGTCCTATAGACTTACCAGAGCCGACATTAGAATAAATACGGTTGAGAATGGTGTCATTATAGATGGTATTTACCCGATTGACCAGGTTTTTGATGTCATTATAATAGGCCGTTGCATAAAAGGAATTGTCACCAAAATCCTTGATTACTCCTAACTCTACCAAATCAATAAATTCCGGAAGTAGTGTTGGGTCGCCCTGTTCGAGTGTTTCGGAGTGTTCTCGCTCAGGGAAAGGGTTCATTTTGAAAGTAGTGGTTCGTTGTACCCTCTTGGTATAGGCAGCTTTTAGGGTCAGTTCATCATTGACTTGATATTGGAGGCTGGCAGAGGGGAAAGGCTTGACGAAATCATAGGTGTATGTCGTGTCCACGGTTCCGGCTTTGTCCCGGAGATCGAGTTCCCTGTCCATGTATTCCAGTCTCAAACCTGCCGAATAAGACCACTTCCCTTTTTCACCGGAAAGAAGGCCATATCCCGAATGGATCTGTCGGGTAAGGTCCACATTACTGGAAAAATCCGGAACGAGTTCCCAAACACCGGTTTCATTGTTTTTTCTTTCATAAACAAAATCCCCTGTGTGGTTCAGGTTCCGAAATTGATATCCTGCTTCAAACGTTCCGATTTTCCATGGAGCCGCTGTGTAGTCCGTTTGGAAGCGGATACCATGTAAGGGATTGTCATTGGTATTGTATTCATCTTGATAGACAAAATCAGTGTCTGGGTACCCTAGGTTTTGGTTAGTAGTGGGCCCACCGAGCATGGTATATTCATAAAGAAAAGATGAACTTACCTTGGATGTATTGGAGAAGGTGTGTTCGTAATCGAAACTGCCAATCACAAAGTCACTCCGTCTGATGCGCAAGTTTTCGTTGTAGTACTGCATTTGGTAGATGTCCTCACCGTTCATCTCAGCATGATTGTCATAATAGATAATATCAGCAGTCCTGTCTTTGCTTCTCTTACCCCCATAGAGGCCAAGGCTGAACTGGTTACTCTTGTTAGGAGTATATCCAAGCGTAAATCTTCCCGAATACATTTCTTCCTCAAAACTTCTCTCACCATATGAGGGGAAATAAGTGGTGGTGTCACCGATAATGGTGTAGACATCACCTTCCCGGCGGCCAGCCAGATCGTTACGTAGATAGCTCCCGCCTACAGACAAGTCCCAGTCCCCTTGGCGGTGGTTAATGGTGAAGTCTGCACCATACCGTTTTGGGTTCTCCTTGTTGTCGTAAGGCTCGATGCTCGGTAGGCCAAACTTGGTGTTGATTTGGACAAAAGTGCCTTCTCCTACTGGCTTGGAGGTGATGATGTTGATCATTCCTGCTTTGCCTTCGGGGTCGTATTTTGCAGATGGGGCGGTGACCACTTCTATGTTTTTGATGCTGTTGGCAGGAAGTTGGCTTAATATTACGCTTGGATCGGTCTGGATGGGCTTGCCATTGATCATGACCACAAATCCCGTGGTACCTCTCACACTGATGTTGCCACTTGCATCTGTGCTGAGCCCCGGTAGATTGCGGAGCAGGTCAGTGGCTGTACCACCTTTGCTGGATTCAAAACTGTTGGCTTCAAATACTTGTCGGTCGATTTTATGCATCGTGGTAAACCGATCGCCACTTACTTCCACTTGGTTTAGCAACTGCTCATTGGGGGCTAGGCTAACTGGGGGAAGAGCTGTTAGTTCGGATTTCCGGACAGTGATGTCTTCAATGGTCTTTTCATTATATCCCAAAAAACTGATGGTCAGGTAATAGGAGCCCTTGTCCACCTTGGTAAGCTCGAAGCTACCGTCTGTGTTCGTGACAGCGCCTTTGACCAAAGTGCTGTCAGGTAATGAATATAGCGCTACATTGGCATATTCTAGTGGATTGCTAGTGGTTTGGTCTATTACGCTGCCTTTTACCCCGGTCTGGGCTATGGTCTGTCCATAAATACATAGTAATAATAGGGTCGAAAATATTTTATACATAGGTTTATTATTTTCCGTAAAGGAAATGAATTGAGGATGGTTCGTACGGTAAAATTTTTCTATTTATGGTATTATTTGACTTTTGCACCAGAGCGGTACTCCAAGGGAGTCAATGTAGTTTGTGCTTTGAAGAACTTTACAAAATTGGAGGAATCTGTAAAATTCAATTGAAAGGCGATTTCTGCTACAGTGATGTCGGTGTGTGTCAATAGGTTTTTTGCTTCTATGAGTAATCGCTCCTTGATTACCTCCCTTGCTGATGCATTGACAGCTGTTTTACATATTTTGTTGAGTTTTTTGATGGTCAGGTTCAGCATGTCGGCATAAGGCTCTACATGCTTGATTTCTGCAAAATTTTCATTGAGCAATTGCTTAAAGGCAGCGAATTCTTTGGTTGCACTGGAGAAGGTACTGTTGCTGGCTTTGGCAAATGAACTACTTTTTATAATGATCAAATTCAGGTATGCTGTGAGGAAATCCAGTTCATTTCCAGCTTTATATTCCATGTAGAAAGCATCCAATAGCTGAAAAAAATCGAAGTCATCTGTAATACCAAAACGCTTTGGGAAGTCAAATAGGCAGCTTTGTGCTTTGGGGTAAAGGGAGAGGATATCTTCTTTGAATAGGATGACGTAACCATCCGGGATTTTAGAAAAGTCCCAACAGTGAACTTGGCCTGGCCCAAGGTAAAAACCCGTTGGCGGAACGACATCAAACGCCTCGTCTCCGATGGTGTGCTGGCCAGCTCCCTTGGAGAGAAAAATCAATTCATGATACCCAGCGTGCTTATGTGGTTTAGTTGGTTTGATAACGGGCTTCATGCGTGAAACCTTCAACGTTAGTTCGTCTTCTAGCTTTTTCTTTAAACCAATTTCCATGTTTACGGTTATGATGAGCCCGCAAAATTACGAGGAAATCTCAATTGGCAAATTATTATTTTATAAGTGGTGGCCGGTATTTATGCTGTTGCAGTTAAATAAAAGGAGCAATTTCACCTTGTATATAGCTTTTTTGTTTCTTCGGAGCATTACTCCTGGTACCTCTAGTCTTGTCTAAATTGGCGATAATACTCATCTATTTCCTCCGTGCTACATTGTCTATGCACCAATATCATATTGCTAAAGTGAACCGGTTTGGATTTGGGCAAAGCCGTAGGTTCATTTCCTGGGAAGGCCATATTCTGCATGCTGTTGGCGCTCCGCAGGATCCATCCTTGGTAGGAAGGAAGCTTATCCGGTTCTCCCATGATGGTGATATTAGCTGGTTTTTTGCCATCGAATGTCCCCTTGAGATTCATCCAAGGGCCAGCTTTTATAGGGAGGTTTTGAGGAGTGACCGTCTTTCCTTCGGAGTGAAAAGTAACATCTTCTGGAAGTTTGATCCTAGGCGAAAAGCCCCCATAACCTTTGGCATCCTCCGAACCTCCAAAAGCTAATTCGTCCACAAGGGCAGTCATGGTGATTTCAAAAGTGATGGAATAAGCATCTTCTTTCAGCCGTTCGAAGGTGATGTTGACCATTTCTTCCAAAACAGGTTCGTTTTGCAGACTATCCGCCAGCCAAAGAACAGTTGACTGGATGGTGGCTTTATTGCCATGGATGGATTGCTCCGTACTGTTCACCTTCCAAGAAATGCCCTCACAAAACCAAGGATCAGCGATTCGTTTTCCGTCGACATAGAGCTGGTGCCAGGTCCAGAAGATGCCACGGTGGTGAAAATGATCCTCTGGAAAGTCTTCTGTCAGTACTTCTCCATCTAGTCCATAAAGCGGATGGACGTAGTTTGCTCTAGGGTAATTACCGTTCAGGGATTTGGTGGTAGTTTGGTAGTGAAAACGAGTAAGGTTATCCTCCGTTAACGTGATGCCTTCAGTATTCTCTTTAAATTGAAGCTTTTGGGCAGAAAGGGAAAAAGAAACAAATACGGCTATGATGAGAAAGATATTCTGGATGACCTGTTTCATTTTTATAATTTAAGTGATTATGTAATAACAAACCACAGAATGTAAAAAAAAGACCAGTTTAGCAAAAAGTAAATGGAGCAAAACTGGTCATAAAAGGTGAGCTGATTGGTTACCTTGCTATGCGTACATTGCCAAAATATACAGCAGCATCTACATCATACTTGTATGGAGCACTAATATAAAAGTACTTATTGGTACCTTTGGCAAACATTTTCGTCTCCAGTATTTTTTTATTGTCGATATATAAAACCATCAGTTGGCCTTCGACCGAAATGGCCACCGGAAGCGTACTATTACTGTAGTTTGCTAAGGGGAAATTGGTGTTGTTGCTTACATCCGAGTCGCTGCTAGCATTGACGATGTCTTGGTTGTGAAAGTGTAATCTTGTGCAGGTAATGGCATTGTCGTTATAGGCATCTCGGATATAGTCCTTTGCTGAATTGTCACGACTAAATCCAAATTGCATTGCTCCTATGTCTTCAGCACTCTCACTGCGCGTAATGAGCTCAAATTCGACAGTGAAATTTTCAGGCAACTGTAGCAAAGAGTCTATGCGATAAACTGCCCCAGCATTCAATTTAAGCCACTTACCACGTTCAGCAGGGATTTCTACAATGCTTCCGCCCAAGTTGCTTTTCCAATGAGACGGCATCCTGCCGTTTTTCTCCAAAGCGAAATTTTCATAGAAAATCAACGAATCCAAGGCTACAAAATCATAGGTTTCCTCAATTGGTGAGGCGCCCTTGCCGGTACCTTCTTGGCTTTTTTGGGATGAATTGGAGTCCTCGTCCAATACATTATCTACTGTACTTTCTACTGTATTTTCTACTTTTTTTTGAAGCTTTTTAAGGAATTGGGCATTTGAAACTAATGGTGCAAAACAAAGAATAAGCATAACGCCCTTAATACTAAAAGATTTCATTTAAATAGGTCTGGTTTAATTGGTTTGTTAAACAATAATTTGCGATAAAGTTAAAAAAGGACTAGTGGAAAAAATAGTTTGGATGGTAATAAAGGAGTGTTTTAATAAAAAAATAACACCAATGCACTGTGGCATTGGTGTTAAATGTAATCTTGTTTTATTTCCTACTGATGGATTTTTTTGCTGCCTTAACGATATTATTGGCATCCAGTCCATATTTGTCCAGGAGTTCCATTGGCTTGCCTGATTCACCGAAGGAATCATCGACACCGATAAACTCTTGTGGGGCAGGATTGTTCCTTACCAAGGTCTGGGCGACGCTATCACCAAGGCCACCGTTGTACTGGTGTTCTTCAGCAGTCACGCAGCAGCCAGTTTTGGCGACGGATTCCAAGATGGCCTCAGTATCCAATGGTTTGATGGTGTGGATATTGATGACCTCAGCGTTGATGCCTTCCTCTCTCAGCATGGCTTCGGCTACTACCGCTTCCCATACCAAGTGGCCAGTGGCAAAAATAGTTACATCTTTACCTTCGATCATTTTCCACGCTTTACCGATCTCAAATTTCTGGTCAGTAGGAGTGAAGATAGGCCATTTTGGACGGCCAAATCTCAAGTAAACCGGTCCATGGTAATCAGCGATGGCCATGGTAGCCGCTTTTGTTTGGTTATAGTCACAAGGGTTGATGACGGTCATGTTTGGCAACATCTTCATCATGCCCAGGTCTTCCAAGATTTGGTGCGTAGCACCGTCTTCACCAAGGGTCAGGCCAGCGTGGGAAGCACAGATTTTTACGTTTTTCTCAGAATAGGCAATGGACTGGCGGATTTGGTCATATACCCGGCCAGTGGAGAAATTGGCAAAGGTACCGGTAAAGGGGATTTTACCATTGATGCTCATTCCGGCGGCAAGGCCCATCATATTGGCTTCTGCGATCCCTACCTGAAAGAACCGCTCTGGGAATTCTTTCTGGAAGGCGCCCATTTTAAGTGAACCAATAAGGTCGGCACAAAGCCCTACAACATTAGGGTTTTTGCGACCAGCTTCCAACAGCCCATCTCCGAAGCCGGAGCGGGTATCGCTTTTTTCTGTATAGGTGAATTTTGTATCTAAAGTCTTTTCCATGATCGGTCAAATGTTGAATTGTATAATTGTAGAATGATATTAAATACCAAGTACGATATACTCAATACTGATACTTAATAGTCGCCAAGGGTTTCTTCCAGCTGACCAAGTGCATCCGCCAATTGCTCATCGTTTGGAGCAACTCCGTGCCACTTGTGTGTGCCTACCATGAAGTCCACTCCATAGCCCATGTCGGTATGGAGCAGGTTCAGTACAGGCTTGCCTTTGCCAAGAAGGGTTCGGGCATATTCCAAACTGGAAACTACAGCTTCCATATCATTGCCTTTCAAGGTGTCAATAACTTCCCATCCAAAAGCTTCCCACTTTGCTTTTAGGTCATTGAGGTTCATTACTGCATCAGTAGGACCGTCGATCTGCTGGCCGTTAAAGTCAATGGTAGCGATCAAATTGTCCACTTTGTGGTGTGGAGCATACATGGCAGCTTCCCAGATTTGACCTTCTTGTTGCTCGCCGTCGCCCATCAGGGCGTATACGACACCGTCGTCACCATCGATCTTTTTGGCTTGGGCAGCTCCGATGGCTACGGATAGGCCTTGGCCCAAAGATCCAGATGCTATGCGAATGCCCGGAAGGCCTTCCTCTACTGCTGGGTGTCCTTGCAGACGGCTGTTGATTTTTCTGAAGGTCTTTAGCTCATCTACGTTAAAATATCCACTTCTGGCCAATACACTGTACCAAACTGGGGAAATATGTCCATTTGAAAGAAAGAAGAGGTCTTCGCCTTTTCCTTCCATGGAGAAATCACTATTGTGTTTCAATTGGTTAAAGTACAGGGCTACGAAAAATTCAGTACATCCCAAAGATGCTCCAGGGTGTCCTGACTGTACATCATGCACCATACGCACAATGTCCCGTCTCACCTGTGAGGCGGTTTTCTTAAGTTGTTCGGTTGATAGTTTTTCCATTTTAAAGGAATTATTTAAGGATTTGATTTGAATGTTCTTTGGTTTTTACCTTTTCGATGATGTCAGCGATATTACCTTCTTCATCGATCACAAAGGTGGTACGGACGGTGCCCATGTAGGTCCTGCCGTAGTTTTTCTTTTCTCTCCAAGTATTATAAAGGTTGTGGACGGTTTTGTCCTCGTCAGCGATCAGCGGAAAGGGCAGCTCATGTTTCTCTATGAACTTTTTGTGCGATTTTTCAGAATCCGTGCTGATGCCCAATACCACATATCCTGCATCCAAAAGGGCTTGGTAATTGTCCCTCAAGTCACAGGCTTGGGCAGTACATCCTGGGGTGTTGTCTTTTGGATAAAAGTATAGAACCACTTTTTTGCCTTTGTAATCCGACAGTTTTATGGTGTTACCGTCCTGGTCTTTCGCTTCAAAATCAGGTGCTTGATTTCCTGTTTCCAATGACATAAGTTAAGTGTTTTATAGGTTTAAGTGTTTTTTTGACATTTAAATTTCTGAAATATTATTCAAAAACCTAAAGTTTACGACTAAAAACTGAATAATTGCCTGCGTTATCCGTGACTTTTAGTTCGAATTGGCCTTTGAAAGGTGCATTGTCCTGCTTTTGGGTCCAAATTACACCGTTTTTATGTTCAAACCGCAAGATCACCCATTTTCCGTCAATCCTGGCTTCGAAGCGCTTGATTCCGGAGAGATTGTCCCTGATCGAAAAGCGCAACTGGGAGGAGTTGACACGGATGGCGCGGATACTTGGGGCTGTTTCGTCCTTGACCAATACAAAAGTACCAAAATATTTCGTTTTGAAAGTGATATGCCCATCATTCCATGTGCCTCCAAGAAATCGCTTGTAGCCATTATTGTAGAGCTGGTACACATACACATGTTCTCTAGGGCCCGTATAATCACTTACGTCCATGCTTACTTCTATTTCATTCCTTAAATAATCGCCTCGATCGTCATTGACTTTGACGGAAGGGCGGTTATAATAGGTGCTTCTCTCGGTTTGGAGAAACAGGGTCTCCAATAGGGCATCTTTGGGAAAATGGATGGCGGTATGGCCATCATTGAAGTAATATTCCTTGTTAAATGGGATTTTGGCCTGCAGTGCAGGCTGGATCATTTCCGAGCAGACATCTACCGAGTCCGGAAGCCCAAAGTCCATGTCCCAAATATAAGTCCTGAACCTGGGATCTTCATAGGACATCATTACATCCATCATCATGCCATTGACGTAAAACTTGGCCAATTTGTGCCCTTCTGTTTTATCCGCCCGAATGATCATCCAGTTACGAATATACTCCACCTTTTTGCGGCTAGCGCTGTAGCTGCCCACATCATGGGTTTCCTTTTCACCTTTGAAGCTCAGCTCAAGCAGGCTTTCGTTTCCGAAAACGTCCTCCAAGCGGACCGTTACCTCCTTTATACTGTCGGCAGCCACTTCGATGGCACCGCTGTATAAACTATCCGGGCTGTAGAAATCAAATTGGTTGAAAGCTGTAGTGTAAAGTTTTGTATAGCGGTTTTGGTGCGTATGGGTCAATAGAAACCTGCCTAAGTTAAAATCGATTCTATCGATATTGACATCAAATGTTTTCTGGCCTTCCTCGTAGATTTCAAAGTGGGGAAAACCATTGGGATTATAGGCACCATCCAGCTTGTCGTATCCACTGACTTCGATGCCTACTTTTCCGGTTATGGAGATATTGCCATCTACTACGAACTTATGGTCACGGTAATTTAACCTGAGCACGGTCCGTTCGAATTTTCCATTGATCCTGCTTTCTAGCGTAAGCGGGGTGATGGCCACGGCGCGGACAGTGGGAGAGGTGCTGTCCTTGACTTCACTGAAGCCAAACTTCAGTGGGTCAAGTGCCCTGTCCAAGGAGTCCCTGATCTCAAAATGAAGGTGCGGCCCTCCAGAGCTGCCGGTATTTCCCGAATAAGCGATTATCTCCCCTTTTTTGACAGGAACTGCCATGGAGTCGGGATAGATCTCTAGGTCATTTTCCTCTGCCGCTGTCATTTTTTGCCACATAAACTTGGCGATGCGGGCGTTAAAGTCTTTGAGGTGCCCGTAGAGGGTGTATTGGCCATTTGGGTGTTTGAGATAGAGGACATTGCCATAGCCATAAGAGGATACCTTCATGCGGTATACGTATCCATCCGCAGCGGCATATACGGGCAACCCCTGACGACCTTCCGTCTTGATGTCAATACCACTGTGGAAGTGATTGGGACGGATTTCACTCATGTTGCCTGAGAGGTAATTGCGCTCTCCGGGTTTTATGGGGAATTGGTAATATCCTTTTTCTATTTGGGCAAATAAAGAATTGCTATTCCAGGTACATAAAAACAGCAGTAGAAGTAAACTACTTAATCTCAAAATCCATTAGTTTTTGGTCTTCGATATAGGCTTCAAGTCGGTCACCGGCGGTTACTTTTCCTACTCCCGCAGGAGTGCCAGTAAAGATAAGGTCACCTTTTTTTAACGTAAAAAACTGGGAAACATATTCGATGATCACTCCAAAATCAAAAAGCATCGTCGAAGTGTTGCCTTTTTGCTTGAGTTTACCATTGATATCCAAGTGGAAATTAATATCTGCAAAATCCTTGAAGTCACTGACAGGTAGAAATCCTCCTATAGGTGCTGAGCCATTGAATGCTTTGGCTATTTCCCATGGCAACCCTTTTTCCTTACACCGCTGCTGCACATCCCTCGCCGTAAAATCAATGCCAATTCCTATCTCCCCAAAATAACGATGGGCAAACTCCTTCTTGATAAACTTGCCTTCTTTGTTTATTTTCAATACCAATTCCACTTCGTGATGTACGTCATTGGAAAATTCAGGCAAGTAAAATGGCAGGTTGTTCTTTATGATCGCCGTGTCTGGCTTGAGAAAAACCACTGGTTGCTCAGGTCTTTCGTTTTCTAATTCCTCGATATGCTTGGCGTAATTTCGCCCTATGGCTATGATCTTCATGAAAAGATAGTATTGGATTTTTTAAGTTTTCACAAATAAACAGTATAAGGGCGGATTAATAAAATGTTTGAGAGGGATAATGGTAGATTATGCTAGGAATAAAGTAGTAAATATGGGGATTTGTGCTGATATAAAAAGGCTCACCAAGCCTACGGCCATGGGATATACGAATCATCGCCTTTTACCATTGGCCAGTCCTTACTTTTCCATTTTGCTTTGGCTGTTTCGATGGTGGACTTTTCACTGGCCACGAAGTTCCACTCAATGAAGCGCTCTTCTGGAAATGCAGGGCCACCAAATAAGATGATGTGGCTGTCTTTTTTGACCTTGAGGGCACATTGGTTGTCGATCTTGGAAACCAGCAGATTGTCCTTTCTTACCACATTGTCACAGGCATTGACTTCGCCCGTGACGATACAGATCCCAATCTCCCCTTCCAAGTGTCCAACGATTTCTAAATCATAGTCAGCGGAGGTTTTGATATCGATCATAAATAGCTCCGAATGCACGGGAACGGGGGAAGTTTTTCCATAACCTTTGCCCGCTACTAGGGTGAAAGATGCACCTTGGTCTATCCACTGTGGTAGGTCTTTGGCATCGATATGATGAAACTGGGGTTCTATGAATTCTTTTTCTTTGGGGAGTGCTACCCAGATTTGATAGCCGTGAATGGGGTAGGTTCCACCATTTCGCATGTCAGGAGGTGTGCGTTCGGTGTGCGTGACACCACGGCCTGCTGTCATCCAGTTTACCGAACCCGGAGCGATACGTTGCTTGGTACCCAAGCTGTCTTCATGGACCATTTCCCCTTCCAGTAAAAAAGTAAGTGTAGAAAGGCCTATGTGGGGATGCTGTCCGATATCCATATAGTGGCCAGGCTTTACTTCAGAAGGACCCATATGGTCAATAAACACAAATGGACCAACCATTCTTTTGGTTCTGAAAGGTAATAGTCGTCCCACTAGAAAGTCACCGATATCGCGGCTTCTTTCGGGAATAATCAGGTCTTTATTGGACATGTTGCATTAAGTTGGAATAAGGACTATAATTTAGCCAGATTCCACTTAAGTACCAATGGTTGGGGAAAGAGAAAGTTCTTAATTGCCGTAAAGAAAAAGCGCTTGCCTTTCTGTTCGAATTGTTCCTTATGTTGTCTATGTTGACGTTCTTTGGCTTTTTTCAAATTGTTCAACGAGAATAGTTTTACGGTAAATGTTCGTTGAAATACTTCTACTTCAGTGATATCCAGTTCGGTTTCTCCGATTTCCTGATTACCGTATATCATGGTGATCTCAGCATTTCCTTGTAGAGCAGGATGATCCATTGATGAGAGCAGTTTATGGTGCAGTTCATCCGTTTGGATGGAGTTGTCAGCTGGATTGTTTTCTGAAAGGTATACTTGAATACGGTTATTTTGTTTCAGTACTATTTTGGAAATGGAAAAGCCTTCTGTGATGAATAGTCCAGGTAGGTATTCAACTTTGATAGGCATTTTAGGTGTCAGCTGCAAGAGCTGTATAAAATCTTTGGCTTTCATATCGATCTCCTTCTTTTATATGATATTACGGATTTTTTTAACCCTGTGGTCACAAATATGACTAAAAAAAGTGAATGATGTGAAATAGATAAGTTAGAATAATCATACGATTTATGGCTTAAATAATAGAATTGTTCATGGTTTTAGTGTTTCGTGTTTTGAAAATTGCATTTTATATAAAGCAAAGTGAATAATGTAGTGTTTTTAGGGTTAATAAAAATTAACAAAAAAATATAACTGTTTATATACTAATAAGTTAAAAGTGCTTTTTTTGAGGTGGACAGGCAAATTAGACTGGATTTGTTGAGGCATGATTGTTTTTTTTAAAAATGCTGTTGGTTTCTGTACGATAAAATGGACTATGTGGCTTTTCTGTTTGGTTAAAGGGTGTTTTTAAATGCGAAAAGTTATTCAAACTTGTTCTAAAGTAAAGGAAATTAACCTTTTTTTGACACCTATTTTAGATGAATTCCGTAAAACATAATAAGTTTGTTAAATTATTGTTAATCAGTTAAAAATGTTCAATTATAGCAGCTAGTGGACACGGGTTGATTGTCGGTTGTGTAGCTGCGAAAACAGGACATGGGAACGTATTATGAAATGGATATATAGCATCAAGAACAGAATGACCATTGCCATCCTTTTGATGGTGTTGTTCGTTTCGGTGTTTGTCAAGAACATGCTTGACGAAGAGAATGTGTCAGACCTGACCACATCATGTTCGACCATTTATCAGGACAGGTTATTGCCTGAAAGCTATATTTATCACCTGTCCGACTTTCTGTACAAAAAGGAGCGGTTACTGGATGACTGTGTGAGTAAAGTCGACTATTTGGACCTCAGTGAAAAGAACATTGGGTATAATACCTCTATGGATTCGATCATGGTGGCCTTTGAAGAGACCTATTTGACCCCTGATGAAGACGTAGTCTTAAGTGACCTGAAAGAGAATATCCACGGTATATACGTGGTGGAAGGTGTTTTGACAGGCGGAGGTGATTTGGCATCTTTTGATCAGGCAAAAGAGGATGCAGAGGTGTTGATAGCAAAAGCGGCCAAAAACCTGGAGGACTTATCGGATATCCAACTTACCGTAGGGAAGCAAGTAAATGACGATTCCAAAAGGATAATGGCTGGCAGCTCCATCCTCACCCGTTTTGAAACGGCCATTTTGGTGATATTGGGAGTGGTGATCAATGCATTGATTTTTGGCGTTATTTCCAGCAGGAGTAAAATGAAACAACGACCACACTTGAATTAAACAATATACTAAGAACTAATAAGGGGCAATTTTCGTTGAGAATTGCCCCATTTTTATGCGCAATATGTCAAAGAATAAGAACGAAAGAAAAGTAACCATCGGCCATGTCTTCAAAACCCTCATTTGGCCCAGGAGGAAACAACTGTTTATTGGTCTTTTCTTGATCATCATCAGCCGATTGGCGGGATTGGTGCTTCCAGGAGCGAGTAAATACCTGATGGATGAAGTCATCCCCAACAGCAACATGCAGCTGTTGAAGTGGTTGGTGATTGCTGTCGGAGTGGCCGTGACGGTGCAGGCGGTAACGAGCTTTGCCCTTACCCAGATTTTGAGTGTGGAGGCACAGCACCTGATTGCCAAGCTAAGGGCAAAAGTTCAGCGTCATATTATCCGCTTACCACTCCGTTTTTTTGACAATACCAAAACCGGGGAGCTGGTATCCAGGATCATGACGGATGTAGAAGGGGTACGTAACCTCGTAGGTACCGGACTGGCACAGATGGTAGGTGGAGTACTGACGTCGGTGATCTGCTTGGGACTGTTGATTTATATCAGCCCAATGATGACGCTTTATGTGTTGGTTCCGGTAATTATCTTCGGCTTGATTTCTTTAAAGGCTTTTGGGAAAATCAGGCCTATTTTTAGGGAAAGGGGAAAGATCAATGCTGAGGTGACAGGAAGACTCACGGAAACTCTAGGAGGCATTCGTGTCATCAAGGGCTTCAATGCAGAAGACCAAGAAGTAAAAACATTTGAAGATGGCGTGCTGCGATTGTTCCTTAATGTCAAATCAAGTTTGACCACCACGAGCATGGTCACCAGTGCTGCAACATTACTGTTGGGGCTGGCCTCAGCGGGGATCATGGGCATTGGCGGGTATATGATCATGCAGGAGCAGCTTACTTTTGGGGATTTTCTGGCTTTTACCTTGTATTTGGGCTTTATGATTGCCCCGATCGTACAGATGAGCAATATCGGGAGCCAGCTGACAGAGGCCTTTGCAGGGCTTGACAGGACAGAGGAGATCATGAACATTCCCTTGGAAGAAGATGATAAAAATAGAAACATCCAATTGCCCGCCATCAAAGGCGATGTAAGGTTCAGTCAAGTGAGTTTTGCTTACGAGGAGGAAAAGCGTGTGGTAAAGGAAGTTAGTTTTGAAGCAGATGCTGGTACGATGACGGCTTTGGTGGGGACATCTGGATCAGGGAAGACCACTATTGCGGGATTGGTCGCTTCCTTTCTAAACCCCGAAAGTGGGGTGATTACCATTGACGGGAAAGACCTGCAGCAAGTCAGTTTATCCAGCTACAGGGGACAGCTGGGAGTGGTGCTGCAGGATGATTTTCTCTTTGAAGGTACTATTAGGGACAATATTTTATTTCCTAGGCCGGAAGCGAGTACAGAGGAGTTGATGCAGGCCGTTTTTGCTGCCCATGTGCATGAGTTTACAGATCGGTTTGAAGATGGCTTGGATACCATGATAGGGGAGCGGGGAGTAAAGCTCTCAGGGGGACAGAAGCAACGAATAGCCATCGCCAGGGCTATCTTGGCTGATCCTCGTATTTTGATCTTGGATGAAGCGACTTCTAATCTCGATACAGAAAGCGAGACCCTGATACAGGAGAGTCTTAAGAAATTGATGAAAGGGAGGACTTCTTTCGTGATTGCCCACCGCCTAAGTACCATTCGCCAAGCCGATCAGATTCTGGTGGTAGAAAAAGGGGAGATTGTAGAGCGTGGCCAGCATGATGAATTGATGGAGATAAAAGGCAGGTATTATGAACTCTATACTTATCAGGCAAGAATATAGGTAGGGTAAGGAGAAAGTAGTGGGGGATGAGTTTTGAGTCTTGAGTATTGAGACGTGAGTCTTGGGGTTGAGACCTCTGCATAAAAGTGAATGGTGACGGATTTATTGGTCAGTGAGCACTTCAGATGGGGGCTTGACATTGTATTTTTCTATTTTCCATTGAGGGATATTGCCATAAATTTGCTGTAGTTCACTGAGTTTTCCGCCCAATTGCCCAACGTATTTTTTTGGATGCTTTTGGTGTTCGTAATAGATTTCAAGGGCTCTTTTATAGACGGAAATCCCGTCATAACCCGTTCTGTTAAGGAAATAGGCCCAATAAAATTCATTGTTGGTCATTAAATGAACCTCTATTTCATAGTCGTATTTCTCTCCGTTGGTTTTCGTATAGTTTCTTCGATAATTCCACAAGGCAATGTCTTCCTTTTTGTATTTTTTCAATTCGCTTTTTGAGATTTGCTTTCTATCCACCCAGACAGCGTATTCTGGGTTATTACTCCATTCTTTAAGTTGGAAATTTGTGGGATGTTTTTTGTCCAAGACGGGAGGTGCAGGAATACTGCTCATTTTAGGTGCTTTTTCTTTTTGTTGATTGGACATTAAATCCCATAATTGCCTCATGCGGTCAATGTCTATCTCTCGGAGGTCGACACTTCCATTTTTATCCATACTATCTTCAAAACGCTGATAGTGCGTTTTAAGCTCCTCTAAATATTCATTTTGTCCGCCAATTGGCTCGTGAGTATTTATGAGAGGTTTGGAAACTGATTTGGGTCTCTGTGGCTTCATGCTGAAAAGAAGCGTTAATCCCAAGGCTATGGGGATAGCTATAAAGCATTTTGATAGAATGCTGGTTTTATTGGTGGTTTTGTACATCATTTTCATTCTATTTTTGGTAAGTGAATGATTTGAATAGCTGGCAAAATGGCATTGCTGTTGTTGGCTGGCGTAGGAAAGTAATAGGAGTTGATAGTCTTTGATATTCCCAAATTGACGGTTCACGGATTCATCGGCCAAATACTCGTGATTGAGCTGAATGGCTTTTTTGTAAAAGCGTAGAATGGGATTGAACCAAAAAATAGTTTTTAAGAGCTCAATGAACACTATATCAAGGCTGTGCCATTGTTTGGCGTGCGTTATCTCATGATGGTATAACTGGGCATCCAATCGGTTGTTTTTATATTCTGAGCTGTTCACAAAAACATAATTCAAAAAGGTAAACGGTGTACCTTTATCGGTGTCCATTACTACCTTGATTCCGTCTTGATCAACTATTTGACAGGTTTTGATTCGCTTATGAAAGCTCCAAATGCCTCTGACAAAACGAAATAGGGAAATCATGAAACAACAACCATAAATAAAACTGAACATTTGCTCAATAGAGAGGGCAGGTGAAATAGGTGGTGGATCAGAAAGTAAGGGCTGCTGAACTGGTGCTTCCAGCTCTTTGGGGAGGTGCGAGACGGATTCAACAAGGACAGGGAAGTGTTTTAGCTCGGGAGTGGATGAAAAGGGTGAATGAAAAAGTGGAGCCGTAAAGGAAATTATCAAACTGCCAATGAGGTAGTAGCGATTGAACCAGAAGATTTTTTCCTTTGAAAGAAATACATGGTAAGCCAAATAAAAGAGCAAAAGTCCAATGGCCGACTTTATAAGGTAAGCAATCATGGTTTTTTGTTTTTAAGTTGCTGGTCGATGAGCCTTTTGAGGTCCTGTAATTCCTCCTCGCTCATATCTGTTTCTGATGTAAAGAAGGATGCAAACTGAGCCGGGGAGTTGTCAAAGAAGTTCTTGATCAATCCTTTTACGTGATAGCCGAAATAGGTGTTTTTTTTGATTAGCGGATAATATTCCCGCGAATTGCCGAAGGTTCTGTACGCTACGAATTTTTTATCAGCCATTCTTTTGAGCAAAGTGGCCACTGTGGTGGGGGCTGGCTTTGGATCAGGATAGGCAAGGAGTAAATCCTTCATAAATGCCGTCCCCATTTTCCAGAGGTAATTCATCAATTGTTCTTCACTTGCAGACAGCTTCATTTCTATGTTTTTAGAGTCGTTTCTATAAATGTAGAAACAAAGCGCCAGAAAGTCAACTATTTGGTTAGTTAAATTTATTCTCTATGAATATTGGACTCTAGGAGGGATAAAAAGAACTACAATTCAAATACTTTCTTCATGACTTGCCATTTTTCGCCTTGAGGTACGCCGGGCAGGCCTTGCTGGTAAGTCCACATCAGGTCTTCCCATTCCTTTACTTTTGGATTGGAAGCGTCCATGGCGGCTTTTTTCTCAAAAGAAAAATCTTCATCTGTTTCCATGATCATGAAGAGCCGGTTTTCCCAGCGATAGATTTCCATCATGTGGATACCAGCCTCCTTGATGCTCTTTTGGATTTCCGGCCAGACGGCTTGATGGTATTCTTCGTATTCTGCGATTAGCCTTGGATCATTTTTCAGGTCCAGTGCCATGGTGTATCTCTTTGACATATTTCTAATTAGTTAACCTTGGATCAAAATGGAATGGTTGTCGATCGATAATTTTGACTTCTTTATAAGTTGGGTTTTGGCAATTTAATATGAAGTTGTGAGAGCTATGGATGATACAGCTGGGAACTTTTAGGGCTACTGTTTTATTTTTTGTTACCCATTTTTCACCTAATTCTGCAAGGATAGTGGGGGCAGGATAGGCTTTCCAATTGGGAGGTAATTCTTCAACGGACAATGAAGTGATATTGTCTGGGCATTTGAGAATGACGATATCCAGTTCAGGAACAAGCATTGGAGGAGTATGGACGATTGTTTCCAGCAGAGCGATTTCTTTGTTTTCTCCAGTGTAAAGAACAGGCGTTCCCTTTTTGTTCCAGCGTCCACCGAACAATGCAGCTCCTGTGCCAGATAGATCTCCTGCGTATTTGCGGTTTACAATCCTATAAATAAGCATATCCCCTTAACTATAAACCCCATGTTCAATTCTACCTAGTATATCCCTTACTTTAGATATACCCCCTGGTACTTCCAATAACTCGTGTGGTTCTATACCTCCAAGGGCAGTATTGGGAAGATTGAGCCATTTGTTGAAATTTTCTTTACTATCGAATACTTCAATACCATAAAGAAATAAATCGGTAAGCTCGAATAGTAGAATGGAATAATTACGGTCTAAAGGTTTTTTGGCTTTGATCCATCTGTAAAGTGTTGGAGAAGATATGTTCAACATGTGAGCGGTATCTTCTCTTGATATATTGAAGTAGTCCTTGAAGTTTTTTACAATGGATGAACTGATGCCTTTCTTAGCGATATGGATAAAATCGTAAGGACTGTTGATGGTCTCTTTTACATGATCTTTTCCTAGTACCTCTACAAGCTTTTTATAGTGTTCGGTAGTTTGATGGCTATCTTTGATCATTTGACAAATTATTTTATTAAATGAACGAAATTTGTGCCGTATTGTTTCAGTTCAGTACCAAAAAACAATTATCAAATACCATAAAACCCTGCAGCCGTATTTCCCATAATGTCGGCTTGCTCGTGTTGACTTAGCTGGTGGATGTAATTCTCGACGATGGTTACATTTAATGGATAGTCTGCTGCTACTTGGGCCACTGGCCAGTCACTTCCAAACATCAACCTTTTGGTGCCAAAAGCCTCAAAAACCACATCCATGTATGGTTTCAACCCCTCTTTTGTCCAATTGCTCCAATCCGCTTCTGTGACCATTCCGGAGACTTTGCAGAAGACGTTTTCCCTTTTTGCCAGCCGGTTCATCTTTGTGGCCCATTCGTCTATTTTGCCATCTTTGATATACGGTTTGGCTAGATGGTCGATCACAAAGGGCTGTTGGGGGAATTGGGTCACCAGATCGGTGGCCTCGTCCAAGTGGTGGGGGAAAATGAGGATATCGTAGGTGAAACCGAATTTTTGGAGATGGCTGATCCCATTTCTGAAGGACGGTGCTGCCATCAGCTCGGGAGGTTGGCCTTGGAGGATCATCCTGAATCCTGTCATATTAGGTTCTTGGGCATATTTTTCTAGATCCATCAAGATGTTTTCTGAGGATAGGTCCACCCATCCCACTACTTTTTTGATCCAAGGGTTTTGGCTTGCTAGATCGAGCAAAAAAGTATTTTCCTCAAATGATTCGTCAGCCTGAACCACCACGCTTCCATCAATTCCTTCCTTATCCAAAAGGGGCTTTAAGTCCGCTGGCAAAAAATCCCGTTGGATGACCTGCATGCTGTCATCTATCCAAGCATGTTTATCTGCGTTATACTGCCAAAAATGCTGATGAGCATCGATTTTCATATTGTTTACGTTGGTTTTTGGGTTTAACCCGGAATATGCATTAGCCTATCTACGCCACGGCGCACAGGTGTTGCGACCTTAAACTGCTTCAAAATCAGCCGTTTCACTTTAGTTTTCGGCATAACCGTAGCGGTGCTACGCTAATGCCTCCAAACTAACTGATTTTCTTGTAATTTCAGCTCTCACTACGATTCCTAACGCATAATCCGGGTTGAAAAAAGAAAGCCTGCCAATCGTTTGACTGGCAGGCAAAGCAATCGTTGAAATTATCCTTTATAATTCACGGCCTTTTGACTGGAAGTGCCGAGTCCATCGATGCCCAGTTCAACCACATCACCTTCTTTTAGGTACGTAGGCGGGTTCAGGCCGAGTCCTACGCCTGCAGGTGTTCCGGTGGAAATGATATCACCAGGTAGCAGTGTCATATAGTTGCTCAGGTGACTTACCAAGGTAGGGATGTCGAATACCAAGTCAGAAGTATTGCTGTCTTGGAGCATCTTGCCATTGAGTTTTAACCAAAGTCTCAGGTTGTGTGGGTCCTTGATTTCGTCTTTGGTAACCAAGTATGGTCCGAGTGGAGAGAAGTGGTCATTGCTCTTTCCTTTTACCCATTGCCCACCATGATTGAGTTGGAAGTCACGCTCTGATACGTCGTTAAGCAGACAGTATCCGGCTACATAGTCCATGGCGTTGTCCTTGTCCACATAGCTGGCTTTTTTACCGATCATTACGGCAAGTTCCACTTCCCAGTCGGTCTTTTCGGAGTTGCGCGGGATGATGATATTGTCATTCGGGCCACATAGGGAAGAAGTAGCTTTCATGAAGATCACGGGCTGCTTAGGCACGTCCATTCCGCTTTCTTTGGCGTGAAGGGAGTAGTTCAGTCCGATGCAGATAATTTTGGATGGGCGCTTGATGGGAGGGCCGAGGCGAACATCACCGCTGATTTCCGGACAGTTGGCTTCGTTGCTTTCCAGCCATGTAGCGAGTCTATTGAGACCGTCTTTGTCCAAGAAGTCTTCTGTCCAATCTTCTCCGAAGGCACTGCAGTCTATGCGGGTTCCATTGGCTTTTTCAATACCTGGTTTTTCTTCCCCAGGGTTTCCAAATCGTAATAATTTCATGTGTAGTTATTAGGTTACTTAGTTGCTTGATTTTTTGTCAGGGGATTTGCCCATCCCCTTTAGTCGGGCTCAGGATTTTAAATCCTGAACCCGCTGGACTGTCATAAGATCAGTCAGGGCCGAAGTTACATCTTCAAGCTGACAAACCCTCCGTCTATCGGGTAGTTTCCGCCAGTAAGAAATGACGCCTCATCTGAGCTGAGGTACAGGGCCATCGCCGCAATTTCCTCTGGTTTGCCCATTCTTCCGATAGGCTGGGTAGCGGCTAGCTTGTCAAACATTTCTTTTTCTTTGCCCGGGTAGTTTTTGGCCAAGAAGCCATCCACGAAAGGGGTGTGTACCCGTCCCGGGGCGATGCTGTTGACACGGATATTGTATTCGACATAATCTCTGGCCATCGAAAGGGTCATGGCAAAGACAGCCCCTTTGGTCATGGAATAGGCAAATCGATCTGGGAGTCCCATGGTCGAGGCAATAGAGGCCATATTGATGATGGAGCCGCCATTTTCTTTCATTTTGGGAAGTGTGCCCAAGCTGCAGTTATAGATCCCTTTGACATTTACTTGATAGAGCCTGTCAAAGTCATCTTCCCCTGTGTTTTCCAAGTTTCCAATATGTGAAATCCCTGCGTTGTTGACCAATACGTCAATATTTCCGGGAATAGAAGCAATGGTGTCCTGCATTTCAGAGGTCTTCGACACATCTCCTTGGAGAAAAGTAACCGTAAGCCCTTTTGCGATGAGGTCATTGGCCGCTTTTTCCCCTGCCTTTTGGTCATAATCAATAAAAAAAACGTTGGCGCCTTCTTCGGCAAAACGAGTGGTCATGGCCAAGCCAATGCCACTTGCCCCTCCTGTAATTAAGATGGTTTTATTTTTCATAATTATATTTCGTCCAATTTTCTGTATGGCAAGCTAATCAGTTTCACCTAAAAGCCTGTCCTGTGGAATGCTGAAAATTTTTGGCGGTTTTCACCGTTTATTGAACCCAGAATAGGTATTAGATAATCTATTACGGTTTAGGCCTTGGCAGTTTCTTCATTCCATACAGGCCCAGTGGCAAAGTCATATTCTGCCAAGGATTCCGCTTTGATTTCGATGCTGTATCCCGGGAGTTTTGGAGCTTGGTAGCGACCGTTCTTGATGATCACCGGATCAATGAAGTGTTCATGCAGGTGATCGACATATTCGATGACACGGCCTTCCATGGTGCCACTGATGGAAATAAAGTCTACCATGGACAAGTGTTGCACATATTCACAAAGTCCGACTCCTCCGGCATGTGGACATACTGGGATGTCAAATTTTTTGGCAATGAGCATTATGGCCAAATTCTCGTTTACACCGCCTACGCGGCAGCTATCGATCTGGCAGATTTGGAGTGCTCCTGCTTTCATGAGCTGTTTGAAGATGACCCTGTTTTGGCAGTGTTCACCAGTGGCTACCAAGATAGGATGAACTGCGTCAGCAATGGCCTTATGCCCTAGAATATCATCCGGACTGGTTGGCTCCTCAATCCATAGCGGATTAAATTTAGCCAATTCTTTCATATTTTCAATGGCTTCTGCTACTTCCCATCGTTGGTTGGCATCCATCATCAGGTACATCTCGTTACCGATTTCTTCTCTGATGATCCCCGCCCGACGGATGTCGTCCTGCAAGTTGGCACCGACCTTCATCTTAATGTGTTTCCAGCCTTCTTGTTTGGCTTCGCGACATAGTCTTCTGATTTTTTCATCAGAGTAGCCTAGCCACCCAGCAGAGGTGGTATATCCTGGGTACCCGTTTTCTTCAAGGTACCTGACCCGTTCTTCTTTGCCTTCAGCAGTTTCTTTCAGTATAGCAAGGGCTTCTTCCTTGGTCAGTACATCGGTGATGTAGGTGAAGTCGATGCAGGATAGCAATTGCTCAGGAGTCATGTCACCCAGAAGTTTCCATAACGGTTTTTCTTCCACTTTGGCATAAAGGTCCCATACAGCGTTTACCAAGGCACCAGTGGCCAAGTGGACTACGCCCTTTTCTGGTCCAAGCCACCTGATCTGACTATCACTGTTTACCTCTCTCCAGAATGCTCCCATATCAGCGGTAAGGTCTGAGAGGTCTTTGCCAATCACATGATGGGCAATTGCCTCCAATGCAGCACAACATATTTCGTTGCCCCGGCCAATGGTGAAGGTAAGGCCATGGCCTTCTAGGTCCGTTTGGTTGGTTTTTAGAATAATGTAGGCTGCGGAATAATCCGGGTCTGGGTTCATGGCGTCTGAGCCATGTTTTTCCTTGCTGGTAGGAAACCGAATGTCTTTGACTTGATAGTCAGTAATTTTAATGCTCATGTATGAAAACTTGATAGGTTTAACTTTCTACTTTAAATGGTCTTGCAAGTTGGAGTTTTAGGGGCTTTTATTCTACATTAATCTTCGTTATATGTGATACTATTTTTGCGTTTAATCTGTTTTTATTGTTTCTGATAGATAATATTTGTATTATTGAATGTTCTTTGTTGTTGGAACAGACTACTCACCCAGTGATTATGAAAGCCAAGTTATTAGAAAGAAAAAGTCCTTTTGGTCGTTCATTTATGGTGGCACACCATTCCTATCCATACTTTTTGGATGTCTGGCACTATCATAGTGAACTGGAACTGGTGTACATTACCAAAAGTAGCGGCACGAGGTTTATCGGGGACAATATCGAGCAATTTAAAGAAGGTGATTTGATCCTAATTGGAGAGAATCTTCCCCACCTTTGGCAAAATGACCCAGAATATTTCTCTTCCAAAGAGGAAGGCGGTGCGCAGGCGTATAGTATCCATTTCAAAAAGGATTTTGCAGGGGCGGAGTTTTTGATGCTGCCTGAGATGAAGGACATTCGTTCACTGCTTGATAGGGCCAATCAAGGAATAAAGTTTACTGGAAAAATCCATGATAATGCGTTGGAAATTTTTCATGAGCTGTCAGTGCTGGAAGGCATTCACAAACTGGTAAAGCTCATGGAGTTTTTAGCGGTCCTGGCCGAAGAGAAGGATTATGAAATACTTAGCACGGATGGCTTTAGCTTTCCGCTTCACATCTCTGGGGACGACAGAGTGGATAAGGTTTTTTCATTTACATTTAATAATTTTAAGCGTAACATTTCCCTTGAAGAGGTGGCCGATCTGGTGCACTTGAACCCGACAGCTTTTTGCCGGTATTTTAAAAAGGCAACGAAAAAGACCTATTCAAAATTTCTCAATGAAATCAGGGTGGGGTATGCCTGCAAATTGCTGATTGAAGAGCGGTTGAATATTTCGGAAGTAGGCTATGAATGTGGCTTTAACAACTTGTCAAATTTTAATCGCCAATTCAAAAACGTGATGGATATTTCTCCTTCAGAATACCTCAAAAAGCACAAAAAACACCGATAGTATTATGCGTACCGCATCACAGATTTCCCGTTTGGATTTTAGCAATGAGGTTACTTTTAAGACTGCCAAAAGCGGTGGTCCCGGAGGACAAAACGTCAACAAGGTCAATACCAAGGTTCAGTTGGTTTTTGACGTGAGAAGCTCCCAAATCCTTACAGAAGAAGAAAAAGACAAGGTGTTGGAGCAGCTGGGCACAAAACTCAATGCCGACGGGCATATCCAAGTGGTGGTGCAGGAAAGCCGGTCGCAGCTACAGAATAAAACCTTGGCATTACAAAAGTTCGGTCAATTGATCAGCAAGGTGTTTGTAAGAAAGAAAAAGCGGAAACCCACCAAGCCTACCAAATCCGCAGTCAAGAAACGCCTTGACAACAAAAAACGAAAAGGCGAGAAGAAACAGTGGAGGAGGAAGCTGTAGATAATGTGTTTTTTATTATAAACATGAACTCGATTTATTATTCGTATTAGAAATCAGGCTCTTGGGAAATTTTATTGATCCATAGTGATGTACCTACGGCACATGACCGAAAGCTGATGGGGGTGGCTGTTACCAAGCTTTCATACCTACGGCATGAAGGGCTTAAGCCTATGGTAAAGGTTTGGTGATACTCTATAGCAAGCTCCGCATGAAACCACTGGCTAGGTGGATTTGAGTTGAAAACTCCAGGCTAGTGGTTCCGCAGCATAGCGGTCGGAACAACCATAGCCTTCAGGCTAACGCATGGAACTTTATCAGGAAGTGGTCGCAGAAGAGCCAGGGTATTATTATATTTACCTCAGCAATGACAGCCGGAGGCTTTCTGAGGCGTTTCTCGATAGTCATACGGGACAGGCTTTTGATTATTTTGAGGTGGAAGTATCCGAAGGTCCCGTGGTGCAGATGACTGAGGGCCGAGCGTGAAGAATCAGTCCGGTGGACTGATTTAGCGAGGAGCCAGCTTGCAGGGGAGGAAATGGCCTTATCTCCCAAAACTGGGTCCGTGAAGGAGAAGCCTTCACCAAGGAACTGTTCCAGTCCAAGACCCTAGATGTAAAAACCGGTTGGTATGACTTCCATGCCAGACAGTATGATCCGGCATTGGGAAGGTGGTTTGCGGTAGATCCGCAGAATCAGTTTATAAGTCCTTACCTGGTGATGGGGAATAATCCAATAGTTGGGATTGATCCGGATGGGGAGTTTGTGGTTCCTGCACTAATTGGGGCTGCAATTAGTTTCTTAACAAATGGAATTGCAAATGTATCAAGTGGAGAAGGTTTTTTTAAGAATGCCGGCTTAGCAGCTATTACAGGAGCAGTTGGTGGGGCAGCTTCGTTCGGAATAGGGCAGGTAGCATCTAGTTTATCCGGAATAGGAAAGGTTGGATTTCAGGCTGGTGCACATAGTTTGTTAGGAGGTTCTATGAATGCTGCTATGGGGGGGATTTTGGCTCTGGTGCATTATCGGGGGCTTTAGGTTCCCTCGGAGCAAGTGTTACTCAAGGCTTTACTTCAAATGTAAATAACAAATTTATTAAAGGTGCTGCAGGAATAGGTGGTGGGGCACTTCTAGGAGGAATAGGATCAACAGCGTCTGGTGGAAGATTTTGGGATGGATTTAGAAATGGTGCTATTAGTTCTGGGTTAAATCATGGAATCCATACTGGATTATTTGGTGATGGTTTGATGGCTGCAGCAATTTCAGGAAAAACCAGGCACTTATTTTATGCTGATGGATATTTTGTTGGCCTCACGGTTGATGCTAGTTTTGGAGGTGCTATATCCACGGAAGCAGGTGGATTATTAATAACAAGAGGCGATGATAAAGGTTGGCACATACTTAGAGATAAAGGGGCAGGAATGATATCCGATATTCAGGTGTCCGGAGGAATCGAAGTCTCTAAATTTTATTTTACTGGATCGGTAAATGATTTAAATCTTTATACTTTTGGAGGTCTACGAGGTGAAGCTAATTTAAATTTAACCCTTTTACCATTTGTATCTGCAGGTGTTACAGGATCATATGCCAATGTAAAAGGAGGAAAGTTGTTTAGTTTGGGGAATACCATTTCTATAGGAGCGTCGGCTTTAGAATTTCTTTTTGCAAATGTTGGGTTAAACTATGGACAATCAACTGTTCAATATGGAAATAAATGAAAAATTTAATATGAAACTATTTGTTATCGTTATAATTGCTTTCTTTTTTATTATTAGCTGTGAGGAGCCAAAAGAACTGTGGGTAGATTGTCAAACAAATTTAGATACTACTTGGATTTTAAATGAACAAGAGAGAGGTGGTTGGTTTGTTAATGACAGCCTAATCCTTTCGGCTGGTATTCAGCCGTATGATAAAAGCCTCTGCGATAGTATTGGGATTAGGTCATTGACACTTTGGACTCCTTCAGGTAAATCGAGGCCATGCAGTTTAGGTGATTTATTTCCTCCATTTCAAATATATAAAAAAGCTTGGAATGACTCTTTATTTGTTCTCCAAGATAATATGGTAATTCTATTTCAAATCCCAAAACACTTGTGCAATTGATTAAAACTGGCATTTGGTAGTTACCAATTCTGGTGGGGAAGCTTCATCTGGTCCAAGTCTTCAGCGCAGCGGTGACTTGGACAAGATACTTACCAAATCTTCCGACTGGAAGAATAAGGAATTTATTTCTTTAAAACGGCCTCCTTTAACTCCCTGTTATCTTCCTTTAGTTCCTGAATGTCAGCTTTCATTTCGATCATGTGGAGGGTCATTTCTTCCATTTTTTGAGCAGGAGTAAATTCATTTCCTTAAGGTTGATGCCTTCTTTCTCCATTTTGGTAGCCGAAGGGATTTCGGGAAGGTGCTTGTATGCCTTGATGTAGGCCGCTGTTTCTTCCAGGGAGGGGAGAGGATAACCGGATGGGGAGCTAGCTTGGTTTGTGATTCCTGCAATAGTTGGGTTTTTTTTGTTACAGAATGCCTTGCAACTTAGCTTGCTTGATAAAAGCATCGAGCAGGGCAAATACATGGTTCTTATTTTCAGGGGGCATTTTTTGAATCCCTAGGAATCCTATTCATTTAATTTTATCGGTTTCGCCACATTTGTCGGTAAGCGGTTTGGTCAAGGAGTTGAAGGGTAAGAGTAGCTGGAAGGTGTTGAGTGAGTTCAAGAGCTTGTCAAGACAGTACTGGGTTCGTTATTTCTGGGTTCGAGGCTATTTTGTGGAGAGTTCGGGAAATGTGACCGATGAGGTAATTATGGAATATATTAAGAACCAAGACGTAGAGAAAGAGTCAGACGATGATTTCAAGATTAGCGATTCCTGAGTCGTCATTTGACGACTTTCCCACCAACCCACCAACATTTGTCGGTGGTAGTTTAGTAGACTGATCTTTCTCATTTAATACCTAAGTTCATAACTTGACGTTAACTCGGACCAAAATTCATTCTGAAGGTGGCTGTACAGAAACGCCATCCGATGGGGTGAATCAATTGCAAAAATAAATCGTTAACTTTAACGTGCAAAATTATGATAGATATGGACGTACAATCTGTTAAAATCGATCTTATCCACTGGCTTACCGAGCTTCAGGACAAGTCTGTCCTTAAAAAACTTCAAGGGTTAAAAGAACAGCAGGAAAGTTCTTTTGAATTAAGTGCAGAACAGAAGAAGGAACTGGACAGCAGGCTTGAGAAGTATGAAAACGGGGAAATGAGGTTCTCCTCATGGGAGACGGTAAAGGACAGGGTAAGAAAGCGTGCAAAAGATGCCCTATAACTATCGATTATCCGAAGAGGCGGAATCGGATGTTTACGACTCCTATCTTTGGTATGAAAAGCAAAAGGAAGGTTTGGGAGAGGATTTTTTGAATGCACTTGATGCAGTGGAACAAGCCATAACCGACAATCCGACAACTTATCGTAGCCGTTACAAAAAGAAAGTCAGGGCTTTTGTAGTAGACCGTTTTCCGTACCAGGTTTTGTATGTTGTCAATGGGAATGATATTGATGTCATATCCGTGTTCAACACAAATCAGCACCCCGAAAGGTGGAAAAAACGGGTGAAATAGCCCTGCTCTACAAAGTGACGTTTGGAGTAACGATGACGGTCACGGGTAAAGCGGCGTTCGTTATCATCATCCGGCCAAAAACCAAACCAGTATCCCGTTATTCCGACAGCTATGCTGCGGAATGGTGTAAGTGGAGTCTCCGACTCCAAACGAAACCAATGTGCCCCATGAGGAACTTTATCAGGAAGTAGTGGCGGAAGAGCCGGGATATTATTACATTTCTGCCACGGCAGACAAGTACCTAAGTAGCGACAGCAAGCGGCTTTCTGAGGCGTTTCCCGATAGTCATACGGGACAGGCTTTTGATGATTTTGAGGTGGAAGTATCCGAAGGTCCCGTGATTCAGATGACTGAGGGCAGAGCGTGAAGAATCAGTCCGGTGGACTGATTTAGCGAGGAGCCAGCTTGCAGGGGAGGAAATGGCCTTATCTCCCAAAACTGGGTCCGTGAAGGAGAAGCCTTCACCAAGGAACTGTTCCAGTCCAAGACCTTAGATGTAAAAACCGGTTGGTATGACTTCCATGCCAGACAGTATGATGCAGCAATTGGTGCGGTTTCTTATATATTTGAGGTTTACATACAGAGAGTTAGCAAGAGGCCTAAGAAGAGCTGTTTGGGGAATCCAATGGCTCCATGGCACATTGCTCACCTGGGAGTTCTACTTCGATGGTATGGTGGGAAAAGGGGTAATCCTTGAGGAGTTTTTTTAAGGCCTTCTTTAGTGCGAGCATTTCGTCAAGGCCCTGTACTTCTTTGAGCTTAATATGGGCAGTGAAGACGTGTTTTTCACCGTCCAGTGACCAGATGTGGACATGGTGCAGGGACTGGACATGGGGGAGTTGGAGTAACTTTTCTTTGATTTCTTTTTCATTGATTTCACTTGGGCTGGCCTGTAAGAAAATCATGAGTGTTTCCTTCAGCCTTTTGATGACATTCCAAAGGATATATAAGGTGATCAGAAGTGAAAGCACCGGGTCGATATAGGGAGTATCCACAAAAAGCATCACGATGGAAGCCACCAATACCGCAGCCCAGCCCAACACATCTTCAATAAGATGCCAAGAAATCACCTTTTCGTTTAGGGTTTTGCCATGGCTCAGGCGATAGGCTGCATAGCCGTTTACCAGCACTCCGATGATGGCAAAGACCAGCATGCCTTGTGCATCGGATGGTTCTGGGTGGATGATGCGAGTGACGGCTTCTTTGATGATAAAGACCGATCCGCCAAACAGGATAAGCCCATTGATCAGTGCGCCAAGAAGCGTGAACCTCTTATATCCAAAGGTGAAGGTTTTGGTCGCTTCTTTATCTGATTTGCGGGCAAGGTACCAAGAAAGTCCTAGTGATAAGCTATCTCCTAAATCATGCAAAGCATCCGATATGATCGCAATACTGTTGACGTACAGTCCTCCGAAAAACTCCAAAACAGTAAAGGCCAGATTAAGAAAAAAAGCCAGTTTGATGTTTTGGTGCCCATGGTGATGGTGATGATGCGACATACGGTGTTTCTTTTCATTGGTGCGCTACAAAACTAGCAGGAAATGGAGTTAACACAGTTGCAGAAAAGGAATTTGTACTATCTGGTAGGACAAAACCATCACCTCCCCAAGTTGTTGTAATACTTGATTTTTTCGTTGAGTATTTTAAAATCCAAGGTGCCCTTTGCCTCCTTGAGGTGCTCTACGATGGCCAAGGCTTTATTCAGTCGGCTGTTGCTGTTTTTTACCTTGGTGACGATATAGACCAAGCTTCTTTGCTTGCCCATGGTCAATGAGCGAAAATACTTGTTTCCTTCCTCATCTTGATCAAGGAGGACCTGAAGCTCCTCGGGCATGTCATGACCAAATTCAGATCGGTCTTTTTCGAGATTGATGGTCACCTTTTTCCCCTCTTGAATGCCCAGTTTTTCTCTCAGGGTGGTGTTGAGCAGGATAAACCAATAGGCCTTGCTTTTCATAAGCGCTGCATGAAATCGAATAGTCGCGATTTTACAGATTACCCGACGGTCATCTCCTTCTATAAAAGCAGTGGCGACATCATCTGGCACTGGCAAATGGTACTGCCAAAGATTGGAATCAAATTTTTCCAAGGTGGTACTGACGGTCTTCATGAGCGCTTGTTTTTAGTCAAAACGGCTGATTTTCCCAATGAGGTCAACCACTCGGTTCGCATAACCAGACTCATTATCATACCAACCGATGATTTTGATCAGCGCACCATTGGCCTCGGTGAGGCTGGCATCGAAAATACAGGAATGGGGGTTTCCGATGATGTCTACAGACACCAATGGGGCTTCCGTGTATTCAATATACCCCTTCATGCTCGAATTAGCGGCCTCAAGCATGGTTTTGTTGATTTCTTCTTTGGTGGTGGCTCTCTTTAGTAGCACATTCATTTCGGTGAGCGATCCATCAGGAACGGGCACTCGATAGGCCATGGCGTGGAGTTTTCCTTTGATCTGGGGAAGGACGAGCTCGACCGCTTTGGCGGCATTAGTGGTGGTGGGAATAATGGAGCAGGCAGCAGCACGTGCCCTTCTCAGGTCACGGTGTGGAGCATCTTGTAGGTTTTGGTCAGCCGTATAAGAATGTACCGTGGAGACAAAGCCTTTTTCAATACCAAAATGGTCTTCCAATACCTTGACCATAGGTGCCAGGCAGTTAGTGGTACAGGAGGCATTGGAGACAATCGGTTCGTTTCCTGTGAGGATGGCATCGTTCACACCGAGCACCACCGTGGGCACATCCCCCAAAGCAGGAGCAGAGATGATCACGCGTTTGGCACCGGCTTGAAGGTGGCCTTCTGCCTTTTTCTTTTCGACAAATCGCCCCGTACATTCGACCACGATGTCCACATCCAATTCTTTCCAAGGGAGTTTGCTGGGCGATTGCTTACCGTAGATTTGAATGGTTTTACCATCTATGAGAAGAGAATCGGGTTGGGGGGTGATTTCAGCCTGAAATTTCCCATGAACGGAATCGTACTTGAGCAAGTGCGCAAGGTTGGTGATGTCCATCAGGTCATTGATGGCCACTACGTTGATTTTTGGATGTTGCTGAAGTAGCTTAAATACATAGCGGCCGATCCGCCCGAAGCCATTGATGGCCACATTGACTTTAGTCATGCTCTTAACCTAATTTGGGTCCTTTATATATTATGGGAGGGTGAAATTACGAAAGAACCGTCATATTGACTACAAACCAATGGTGATTTGGAGGAGGTATTGTATTTAACCACATAGGAAGATAGAAAACATAGGTTTTTTGAATAATGATGGAACGCTGATAATGCAGGTTTTCACTGGTTTTTAAAAGAACCACATAGGAACATGAGGACACATAGAGGAGTTGGTATCCCTATGTTTTTATTGATGAGGCTAACCTCAAACCACCTCCCCAAGAGCGGCTATGATAATTGGAGGTGAGTTAAAAACTCAATTTTCGTGGTTCCGCAGCACAGCTGCTGTAACAACAGGCTCCTGCTGTGCCCTATGTGTCTATGTTGTTCAACTACATTTGGCAAAGCCCATAAAACGCCCAAGACTGATTTTTAAAAGAACCACATAAGAACATGAGGACACATAGCGCAGTGTGTACCCCTATGTTTTTTATTGATGAGGCTAACCTCAAACCATCTCCCCAAGAGCAGCTCTCATAAGTGGAGGTGAGTTAAAAACTCAATTTTTGTGGTTCCGCAGCACAGCTGCTGTAACAACAGGTTCCTACTGTGCCCTATGTGTCTATGTTGTTCAACTACATTTGGCAAAGCCCATAAAACGTCCAAGACTGGTTTTTAAAAGAACCACATAGGAACATGAGGACACATAGCGCAGTGGGTACCCCTATGTTTTTGATTGATGAGGCTAACCTCAAACCACCTCCCGAAGAGCAGCTCTCAAAGTGGAGGTGAGTTAAAAACTCAATTTTCGTGGTTCCGCAGCACAGCTGCTGTAACAACAGGATTCTGCTGTGCCCTATGTGTCTATATTGTTCAACTACATTAGCTGTTTTGGTTACTTCTTTTTTGGGATCTTGGAATAAGGGTTACAAAAGGCAAGTACATTCTTCTTCAGTACGGCTGGAATCGACTTTTACCTTGGTATGGGAAGTAGCTAAAGGCTTGGGGACATGCAGAGGGAGGCGGATTATGGCGATTTCCTTTAATATTGTAACTGGCCTAAGTTCTGTAATGCCAAGGCTTTTAAAGGCATAATCCACTTTTCCAGGGAATGTCATCATCAGCATTCCACATGTAATAATAGCAATCATTTTTAATTTATGGGTTCGTCTCATAATTCTTTCCTGTTCCAGGAATTTTAATAAAGAAAAATACAGGTTACCCTGTTGTGATTGATAATACTGTTGATCGTAATGTGATGTGTGTAGCTGTGTGAGAGTAAATATACTGCTATTCAGTGTTTTATGAAATACCGTGAAAGTGGTATTTTTTACTAATTATGATCAATTTGTCCATTATTGTAGTGATATTGATCTGGAGAGTAAGTGTGTGTTTACAAGTTGTTGATCATTAGAAGCTTACAAAAGTGTTGATAACGAGGTGCATAAATTGTTTAAAATGTTTGAAGTAAAGCCATTACATTTGTTGTTATGGCAGAGAGAAACACCGCAGGATGGGAGCGTAATCCGCTCCGGAGAAAGAATAACTTAGAGCAAAACATGGCAGGCGGCGTGGGAAAGATCCCACCCCAGGCCATTGATTTGGAAGAGGCTGTGCTTGGTGCTCTGATGCTGGAAAAAGAGGCCATCACCACAGTGGTGGACATTCTTAAGCCAGACAGTTTTTATAAAGATGCCCATAGGGAAATCTATGATGCTATTTTGCAACTTTTTAATGAAAGTGAGCCGATCGACTTGCTTACCGTCACCAATAAGCTAAGGAAAAACGGAAAGCTAGAAGTAGCAGGAGGGGCTTACTACATCACGGAACTGACCTCAAAGATTTCTTCCGCCGCCAATATTGAATATCATGCCCGGATCATCACAGAGATGGCCATGAAGCGCCACATGATCCGCATATGCTCAGAGATTCAGAAGGAAGCTTACGAAGAGACGACGGACGTGTTTGAGCTACTGGATACTATGGAGCAATCGCTGTTTGAGATATCGGAAAACAATATCCGCAAGAACTACGCAGACATGAAGTCCATCATGCGTGAAGCCATTACGGAGCTGGAAGGCAAGAAAGACTTGGCGGATGGACTTACCGGAGTGCCGAGTGGATTTACGGCGTTGGATAGGGTGACATCGGGCTGGCAAAAATCCGATTTGGTGATTATAGCTGCCCGTCCGGCGATGGGTAAAACAGCCTTTGTGCTTTCTGTACTTCGGAATGCCTCGGTGGATCACAGTAGGCCAGTGGCGATATTTTCTTTGGAGATGTCCGCAGTTCAGTTGGTCAACCGTCTGATCTCTTCAGAGGCAGAATTGGACTCTGAGAAGATCAAAAAAGGAAACTTGGCGGATTATGAGTGGGAGCAGCTGATCCATAAGACCAGTAAACTTTCCTCGGCACCTTTGTTTGTGGATGATACGCCAGCCTTGTCCATTTTGGAACTCCGGGCAAAGTGTCGCCGATTGAAGGCACAGAGTGATATCCAAATGATCGTAATCGATTACCTTCAGCTGATGTCTGGCGATTCCAAAGCCAGTGCTAGTGGTAACCGTGAGCAGGAGATTTCCAGTATTTCCAGGGCCCTTAAGAAAATTGCCAAAGAGCTTGAAGTGCCGGTGATTGCGCTTTCCCAGTTGTCAAGGGCAGTGGAGACAAGGGGCGGAGACAAGCGGCCACAGCTGTCCGATTTGAGGGAATCCGGAGCGATCGAGCAGGATGCGGATATTGTAATGTTCCTTTACCGTCCAGAATACTATGGTATCAATGAGGATGAAGAAGGCAATAGTACTATGGGCACAGGAGAGGTGATTATTGCGAAGCACAGGAGTGGTTCTTTGGAGACGGTCAAATTGCGATTTATCGGTAAATACACCAAGTTTACGGACTTGGACTTGAATGTGCCTTATCAGCCGCAAGGTCAGGAAGCCATGTATGGCAATAAATTCCCGAGCGCTGCTGGTGGCAAAGATTTTGACGATAGTAACATGATCAGGATCCAGAGTAAAGCCAACGGCCCTGATGAAGAGGATGGTTTCCCAGGAGGCATGGGGAGTAATGAGCCTGCGCCGTTCTAGTCTTTCGGCTACGCTCAAGAACACCTTCGGCTACGCTCAGGAGCACTTTCGGCTACGCTCAGGAGTACTTTCGGCTACGCTCAGGAACACCTTCGGTTACGCTCAAGAACAGCTGCAGCTACGCTCAGGAACACCATCGGCCGCGGTCAGGGAAACCTTCGGGTACACGCAGGAATACTACCCGCGCTAACTGCCGTGTAGACAGTTCTGCTCATGGGGCGGGAAGTGCACAGATGAATGAAACAACCAATAACCACATAACTAATAACCAACTATGCAAGGACTTGTTTTAGATCAGGAAAATACTTCAGGAATCGCTATCAAAGAAGTGACTTTACCCAACTTAAAACCCCAAGAGGTGAAAGTAAAAGTAAAAGCTGCGGCTTTGAACCACCGTGATGAGTGGTGCCGGCAAGGGAAATACCCCAATATCAAAAATGGGATCATTTTGGGATCCGATGGTGCCGGAGTGGTGGAAGAAGTAGGAGAAAAGGTGGACAAAGGTTGGTTAGGCAAGGAGGTCATCATCAATGCTGCTAATTTTTGGGGGGATAAACAAGAAGTCCAATCGGGCGAGTTTCAGATATTGGGAATGCCCGGAAATGGCACCCTCGCAGAATATGTGCAAGTGGATGCTTCTAGGTTATGTAAAAAACCGGTTCATTTATCATTTGAAGAAGCGGCGGCATTGCCATTGGCAGGCTTGACGGCATATCGAGCGGCCTTCTATCATGGCCAGCTTAAGAAGGGAATGAAGCTTTTGGTTACCGGGTTTGGAGGCGGTGTGGCCCAATTTGCGACCCAATTCGGTATCGCTGCAGGTGCGGAAGTTTATGTGAACAGTGGGAGTGAGGAGAAACTGAAAAAAGCGACAGCATTGGGAGTGTCTGGTGGCTTTAATTATAACGATGAAAACTGGGCTCAGCAAGCGGTGGATCAAACAGGTGGATTTGAATTGATCATCGATTCGGCCATGGGGGCTACTTTTTCTAACCTGATCCAAGCATTGCAACCAGGCGGTAAGTTGGTGTTTTATGGAGCTACGCTTGGCAATCCTCCTATGCTGGATGCTAGAAGGGTTTTTTGGAACCAACTGACCATTCAGGGGACTACGATGGGAAGCGACAGGGATTTTGAGGAAATGGTGCAGTTTGTCACTGAGCAAGAGATCACTCCAGTGGTGGACTCGGTTTTTGATTTTTCGAATGCGGTGGAGGCTTTTGAGCGAATGTCAGCAGGAAAGCAGACGGGCAAAATCGTGGTAAAATTATAAAGTTTACTATCAGTTGGATTGGGGCAATGTCTATCTTCTCTCCAGAAACAGTTATTCATCCAAGTCATTTTCGAACAAGAAATTCTGAAAGGCATTTTTGAGTTCCCTTAGTGCATGTTGGTCATTTTGGGATTTGGCAAGCTCAATGCCTGATTTGTAGATGGAAAGCGCCTTTTCGATCTCTTCTATTTCTGCATTCAAAGCAGCGGCATGGAAGTAGGTAGGAAGGTATTCTGGGTGCTTATCCAACAGTTGATCAAAATAGCCTACCGCTTTTTTTAAGTCGATGTTTTGATATTCTAGCGCCAGGGCGTAGATGTTAAAAGGATTGTCAGGTTCATCTTTTACAAATTGCTGCAATAATTCTATTCGTGATGTATTCGCCATAAGCTGTCGGGTCTTCAATGATGGGTAAAGTGCAAATATAAGGTAAAAAGGATGTTTTGAAAGCCCATTTCATTGTGGTGGATAGCCTGATTGTAGATCAAGTGTAAAAGTTGGGGATTGGAGGTGATTTGGATAGCACGCTGATTCCGCGGATGATGATGGTTTGCGCTGATTTTTTTGCTTATACTGGAAAAGCCAAGTGTATAAAAAAAGCCCTGAAAGGGTGTAGCAACCTTAGCCATGGGCAACACCCATGGTGAACATCTTTTTAAGAGGAGGTGGGTTGAAAAAGAGTGTTGCAACTCGCAGCGGCGAGCTGCCACGGCTTCCACTCCCTCAAATCTCCTCCTAAAACCCTGTTTGGTTCCAGACAGGCCTGCCTTTGGCTTCAGACAGGCTCGCAGTGCATGTGCCGATATTGTACGGGGACGGTTTTATAATCGAACCGAGGTTATGAAGAAAGTGTGTCGAAAATCATTCTCCCAAGAGATATTGCTTGGACCTTGATTTTTTTGGCCCAATGGTTCAGAAAACGGTTCAGTCTTAATGGAAGGTAGTTGGATTTATCAAGTGGTGTATAGCTAGTGGTAAGGTATAACCATAAATTATTGTCCATAGCCAAAATCAATTCATTCGGGATAGGTATTGAACGGCCTTTTTTTTATTTTTGGACATTCTATAGCGAATGAAAAGCTATCCAATAGTATCGTACTCAAAAGGCAAGCCTGCAAGATCTATTTTTGATGATGTTTTCCAATGAAATTATCCAGGCCATTTTATCGTTATTATAGACAGTACTTGTCATGAGTGATGATGCTTATAGGAGGCGACATTACCCAATAGGCGTTTTTGAAAAAGAATTTAGTAGACAACTAACAATATAAAATATATGAAAATTCTGGTTTGTATTACACACGTGCCGGATACCACATCCAAAATCCAATTTACAGACAATAACACTAAATTTGATAAAAACGGTGTTCAGTTTATTATTGGGCCTTATGATGACTATGCACTTGCCAGAGCGGTGGAGCTTCGTGATCAGACGGGTGGCAAGCTCACGGTACTTAATGTAGGCGAAGCCGAAACTGAGCCAACCTTAAGGAAAGCCTTGGCGATCGGTGCCGATGAGGCCATTCGAGTAAATGCCTTTCCTTCCGATTCACTATTTGTGGCCAATCAAATCGCTCATTATGCCAAGGAAGGCGGCTATGATTTGATCTTGATGGGCAGGGAGTCGATCGATTTTAATGGCGGTATGGTACATGGGATGGTAGCTGAAACCCTCGGTATGCCATCTGTCTCTCCTGTGATGAAACTGGACTTAGAAGGAGAAGTAGCGAAGATTTCTCGTGAAATAGAAGGTGGAAAAGAACAGTTGGAAGTGAAGCTGCCTTTTGTGGCGGGATGTCAAGAACCCATTGCAGAATGGAAGATTCCCAATATGCGGGGAATAATGTCCGCACGTACCAAGCCCTTGAACGTGGTAGAGGCAGTTAGTGATGAAGCAGCTACTGAGACGGTCGGTTATGAACTGCCACCTGCAAAAGGGGCTGTAAAGCTGATCGATAAGGACAATGTGCAAGAGTTGGTGCAATTGCTGCAGACCGATGCTAAAGTTCTTTAAATTTTTCCTTCATTAAAAAACTGAATTAACATGTCTATTTTAGTATATATAGAGCACGCAGAAGGTGCTATCAAAAAAACATCACTAGAAGCAGTCTCTTATGCGAGCGCCTTGGCCGAAAAAGAAGGCAAGGAGGTAGTGGCTGTTGCGCTGGGAGCCATCGAAGAGAATGAGCTGGCAAAAGCTGGTACAGCAGGAGCACAAAAAGTACTGCACATAGCCGATGAAAAACTCAATGCCGGTGTGATCCAAGCTCATGCCAGTGCGGTAGCCCAAGCGTACGAAAAAGCAGGTGCGGATACCTTGGTATTGGCCAAATCTTCTCTTGGAGACGCTGTGGCAGCTCGGCTGTCAGTGAAGCTAAAAGCTGGATTGGCTTCCAATGTGGTCGCTTTACCTGATGAAGATGGTGGATATAAAGTGAAAAGGAGCATTTATACCGGCAAGGCATTTACCAGTACCCTTATCACTACACCCCATAAGATACTTGCAGTAAAGAAAAATGCCGTTCCTCTTAAAGAATACGGTGGCGCTGCCACAGTAGAAGCGCTTGATGTGACATTGGAAGAGGGGGATTTTGCTGCCAAGATTACTTCGACGGATAAGGCTACAGGTGAGATTTCGCTGCCGGAAGCAGATATTATCGTATCGGGAGGTCGCGGCATGAAAGGCCCTGAAAACTGGAACCTTATCGAAGATCTCGCAAAAGCAATGGGAGCGGCTACTGGGTGTTCCAAGCCCGTTTCTGATAGTGGCTGGAGACCTCACCATGAGCACGTAGGACAGACAGGTGTAAAAGTAGCACCAAGTTTATACGTAGCAGTTGGAATTTCAGGCGCTATTCAACATCTTGCAGGTGTAAACGCTTCCAAAAACATTGTAGTGATCAATAAAGATCCGGAAGCACCATTTTTCAAGGCTGCAGACTATGGGATAGTTGGTGATGCTTTTGAAATTTTGCCAAAACTTACAGAGGCTATCAAAGCAATAAAATAAAAGCGAGTGGAGAACACAGTAGAACTAGAAATATTAGGTTTATCATCGAATCACTCCCAGTCAGGCTCATTTACACTGGTGATGGGAGAGACTACTGGCACGAGAAGGTTGCCGATTGTCATTGGGATGTTTGAGGCGCAAGCTATTGCCATCGAAATAGAAAAGATCGTTCCCAATCGTCCCATGACACATGATTTGTTCAAATCTTTTGCGAGCAATTTTGGGTTTTCGGTGGGGTACATCTTGGTTTCGGACATGAGAGAGGGTGTTTTTTATGCCAAAATTGTCTGCAAGGATGGGAAGAAAAATGTGGAAATAGATGCGAGGCCTTCTGATGCTATAGCAATAGCTGTCCGTTTTGATGCTCCTATCTATTGTGAAAACAAAGTAATGTCTGAGGCTGCTATCGAATTCAATGAAGAAGAGGAAGGAAAAGGAGATGAAAAGGCCAAGCCTGAGGGTAAGAAAGTAGCTTCTGCCAAACCTCGGCAGCACGAACCCCTCAAGGATTATAGCTTGGATAAGCTTAACCAAATGCTTGATAAGGCCATAAACAGTGAGGATTATGAACAAGCTGCCCGGATCAGAGATGAGATAAACCGAAGGAATTAACAGTATGAAAAACCTGGGCAATAAAAGCTCAGGTTTTTTGTTTCTATTCATGCCTTAAAATACCTTATATTTACTTTTTATTTAATTGGGCAAGCCAGCGATTGTTGGCCAACAAATGTGAAATATGGATTATTTGAGAGGTGTAATAGGGATTGTAGCGCTTCTGGGCGTTGCTTTTCTTTTTTCAGCAAATAGAAAATCGGTGGATTGGAGATTAGTGGGGATCGGCGTGGTGTTGCAGATAGTGTTTGGGTTTTTGATTACAAAAGTGGCGTTTGTTGAAAAAGTTTTTGCCAGTGTGAGTGGTGCTTTTGTCAAGCTATTGAGCTTTGCGCAAGCTGGAGCGATTTTTCTTTTTGGTGATTTGGCCACAGATTCGTTTGGGACCATATTTGCCTTTCAGGTATTGCCTACTATTATTTTCTTTTCGACAGTCTCTGCTGGGCTCTATTATTTAGGTGTCTTACAGAAAATCGTATATGGCATCGCTTGGGTGATGGCTCGTACCATGAAGCTTTCTGGTGCAGAAAGCCTTTCAGCAGCAGGTAACATATTCCTAGGTCAGACGGAGGCACCGCTGCTCGTCAGGCCTTTTATTCCTACGATGACCCGATCTGAACTGATGTGCCTCATGACCGGAGGCATGGCCACCATTGCGGGAGGCGTGTTGGCTGCGTATGTGGCATTTCTAGGAGGAGACGATCCCGCAGAACAAAGTAAATTCGCATCTTACCTATTGGGAGCAAGCATTATGAATGCCCCCGCTGCTATAGTAATGTCAAAGTTGATCATCCCTGAGACCAATAAGGAAAACTTGAATGATAAGCTGCAAGTGAACAGCGATGGTATGGGGGTAAACTTAATCGATGCCATGTCGATAGGAGCTTCCGATGGGTTGAAGTTGGCATTGAATGTAGGCGGGATGTTGCTTGCCTTTATAGCTGTGATTGCGATGCTCAACTACCTTTTGTCGGGTGTGTTGGGGGACATGACTGGGCTTAATGAAATAGTGGTCAGTTCTACCAATGGTAGATTTGATGGGTTTTCGTTGGAGTATATCCTAGGTCAAGTTTTTCGTGTATTTGCTTGGTTGATGGGCGTGGAGTGGCAGGACACCCTTCAGGTTGGCTCGCTGTTAGGTCAGAAAACAGTGATCAACGAGTTTGTGGCATATTCTGATTTATCATCCATGAAAGCGGAAGGTAACTTATCTCCAAAATCAATCATCATTGCTACCTATGCCCTTTGTGGGTTTTCTAACTTTAGCTCCATTGCCATCCAAGTGGGGGGGATCGGGAGCATTGCACCGGGACAGCAAGGTGATCTTTCAAAACTGGGCATGCATGCGCTTTTAGCAGCGACATTGGCCTGTATGATGACTGCGACGATAGCGGGAATGTTATTTAGTTAGACAAAAAAATAAGAGGCTAGTTGAACCCGGAATATACATTAGCCTATCTGTTGCGATCTGAAACTGCTTCAAAATCAGCCGTTTCACTTTAGTTTTCGGCATAACCGTAGCGGTGCTACGCTAATACCTCCAAACTAACTGATTTTCTTGCAATTTCAGCTCTCACTACGATTCCTAACGCATAATCCGGGTTGAACAGCTTCCTATGCGAAAAATGGTTATTCTGTTTCAGAAATAATGATTTTTTCGATTTTGTCGCCTTGGCGGATTTGGTCAATTACATCCAGGCCTTCTACGACTTTTCCAAAACACGTATGGTTTCTGTCCAAGTGAGCGGTATTGTCCCTGCTATGACAAACGAAAAATTGCGAGCCACCGGTGTTTCTACCAGCATGGGCCATCGATAGGACGCCACGTTCATGGTGCTGGTTATCTCCATCTAGTTCACAATCAATGGTGTATCCAGGTCCGCCTGCGCCATTCCCTTTGGGACAGCCTCCTTGGATAACGAAGTTTGGAATTACTCGGTGAAAGGTAAGTCCATCGTAAAATCCTTTTTGAGAGAGGTCTACAAAATTCTTAACCGTATTGGGAGCGTCTTTTTCATAAAACTCCACCTTCATGGTCCCTTTTTCTGTTATTATTTCTGCTGTTTTCATGAATTAATTGTTTCATGCAAATATAGTAAAACTTCCTGTGATGATAACAGATTAATATTGGTGTAAATAGCTTATTTTGTATATTTTTTACCAAAAAAATCCTATTTTATTTATTTTGGTGTGTTTTTTGATTATCTTATGTTAACCAAACTTATTTAATCATGAATAATAGAGAAAAGTTAGAGAAAATGGACAGAGCTTTGAGGTTATTGGATGACCTAAAACATAGCCAAGTGGCTTTGATAGAGAAAGCTTCCCAGCTCCAACTTGATGCCATGGAGTTCAATTTTTCAAACATGGAGAAAAATATGGGAGATTTGTATACGCGCTACAATGAGTCCCTTGATATACTCAATGAAGAGTTAGAGCGATTTGAGATCAGAAGAAATAAATTTGAACAAGAACACGGGTTGGATAAGGAAGAAGAATAAGAAAAAGCCCTCCACATTTTATGGAGGGCTTTTTTTATGAGTTGGGAGCTCCCGCCATGATTTCACCAGATGCGAAGTCCTCGAATTGTTTGAAGTTTTCTGCAAAGGCCAAGGCCAGTTGGTGAGCTTTGTGGTCATACTCCAAAGGATTTTCCCATGTGTCCCTTGGATTGAGTAGGTTACTAGGGACATTAGGGCAGGTTTGGGGAATGGCTACATTGAATATCTCGTGGGTTCGGTAAGTTACATTTTTTAAGTTGCCTTCCAGGGCTGCAGTGATCATTGCCCTTGTGTAGCTTAGCTTTATGCGTGTGCCAATGCCGAAAGAACCACCCGTCCAGCCAGTATTGACCAACCAGACATTGACGTCATGATCTTTCATTTTCTTACCGAATAGTGTAGCATACATTGTGGGGTGAAGTGGTAAGAATGCCGCACCAAAACAAGCAGAAAATGTTTTTTTTGGTTCAGAAATGCCCATTTCCGTGCCTGCTACTTTTGAGGTATATCCTGAAATGAAATGGTACATTGCTTGGCTATTGTTGAGTTTTGAGATGGGAGGTATCACTCCAAAGGCATCCGCGGTGAGCAAGAAGATGTTTTTGGGAATAGTGCCCAAGGGTGGTACAATCGCATTTTGTATGTGATGGAGAGGATAGGCCGTTCGGGTATTTTCCGTGAGGTGCTTATCCGTATAGTCTACGGTCCTGGTTCCGGGAAAGTAGCGGGTGTTTTCCAGGATAGCCCCGTACTTAATGGCATCCCAGATTTCGGGTTCTCGGTCTCTGTTGATATCCACTACTTTTGCGTAGCATCCTCCTTCAAAATTAAATATTCCGTTATTGGTCCAGCCATGCTCATCGTCTCCTACGAGTTTTCTTTCGGGGTCTGCGGACAGTGTGGTCTTTCCTGTTCCGGACAATCCAAAGAATACTGCGGTATCACCAGCCTTACCGATGTTTGCCGAACAATGCATGGACAATACCTTTTCTTTTAATGGCAAGAGGTAATTCATGACGGAAAAGATCCCTTTTTTGATCTCGCCAGCATAGGCAGTGCCACCGATCAATATTATTTTTTTACTGAGATGGATAATGGTGAAGTTCTTTCCTCTGGTACCATCTACAAATGGATCTGCTTCGAATTCAGGGATACAGATTACCGTATATTCGGGTTTGAAGTGTTGTAATTCTTCCTGGTCAGGTCTCAGGAACATGTTATGGCAAAATAAATTATGCCAAGCCAACGTAGTGTAAACCCGAATGTTTAGTCTGTACCTTGCGTCAGCCCCTGCATAAACATCTCTTGCGTAGAGGGGTGATTTTTTGAGATAAGAGCACATCCTATCGAGGATATTGTCAAAATGAGATTCCGAAAGAGGAATATTGATACTTCCCCACCAAATATTTCCTTTGGTCGTCTCGTCAGAAACGATATATCGGTCCTTTGGGGATCTTCCTGTGAATTTTCCTGTGTCAGTCATCAGAGCACCAGTGTCTGTAAGGGTGCCTTCTTTTCTCGCGAGAGACTGCTCGAGGAGTTCAGCTGGAGTAAGATTGAGTTTTACCTGACCATTGTCCAATTGCTCGTGCAATTGCGACTGATCAGTAGTAGGGCTTGTACTGAACATATAGCTATAAAGTTATTTGGGTTATACAAAAAAGGTATTGTTACAAATATATAAGAAATAGCATTTACCATAGCTGTATTGTTGGAAAAAAAGTGCTTTTTCAAACGATTTCGGAGGGTGTTTTTAACGTGCCTGTTGAGGTAGTCATGTAACGGCATGTTAGATAGAGGATGGTGCCAGTGTTCCTAAATCGATTAATATGATGGTGTAACAAAATGGGACATTTTTGATAGATTAGGAAAAAATCTCTTATCATTGTAGGATTAAATAGCTAATTAATTCAGGAATTATATACCCAAATGTTACAGAACGAAGAAACGAAAAACCACGAAATTGACAGAGGTTTTGATGGGCCATCCATGTTTGGCCATCCGAGAGGATTGATGACATTGTTTTTTACCGAAATGTGGGAGCGCTTCAGTTATTATGGAATGAGGGCGCTTTTGATCTTGTTTATGACCACTGCGGTAATAGACGGGGGGCTTGGTTTTGATGACAAGACATCCGGTGCTATATATGGTTTGTACACCATGGGAGTTTACCTTTTGGCATTACCGGGAGGCTGGCTTGCTGACAGGCTTCTAGGACTTAAAAAATCGGTGTGGTATGGTGGGATTATCATTGCCTTAGGGCATTTCACTATGGGATTACCGGGGATTCTTTCACTTTTGGATGGAGGTCATGAAGCAACATCAGCGTTGAGCTCCTTGGATACGACTTCCTTCTTTTTAGGTTTGATTCTAATCGTAGTAGGGACGGGGCTTCTGAAACCGAATATCAGTTCTATCGTTGGGCAGTTGTACCATGACGGTAGCTCCAAGCGTGACGCAGGTTTTTCCATTTTTTATATGGGGATCAATATCGGTGGATTTATTGCACCGATTATTTGTAGTACTTTTGCGGAAATTGACTGGCATTTAGGTTTTGGAGCTGCAGGCTTTGGTATGATCCTAGGGTTGATTCAGTATAGGTTGACTTCAGGGACGCTAAGGGGCAAGGGAGACTTGGCAGAGCCGCAGTCAGAGGAAGAGATCGCCCATAGGAGGAGGTTAAGGTTATTTACATTCCTTACGGTAGTAGTAGTAGCGGTTGTGCTTTTTCTAATGTTTCAAGGAGTAATAGTCATTAATGCTGCAATGATAGCTGACGCTTCTTATAAAGTGATTGGAGTCGTCGCTGCGGCGTTCTTTATTTATATTTTACTGTTTGGAGGCTTGACCAGGGATGAAAAGAAGAAAGTAGGCGTAATTGCTATTTTGCTTTGTTTTGGTGCCCTATTTTGGTCTGGATTTGAGCAGGCTGGCTCCACGCTGAATCTTTTTGCTGAACGGTTTACAGATCGGCAAGTGATGGGATGGGAGATACCATCAGGGTATTTCCAGTCAGCAAACTCCTTATTTATAGTGATTTTTGCCCCGATTTTTGCTGCATTATGGGTTTGGCTGGCCAAGCGGCATTTGGAGCCGAGTTCACCGATCAAATTTGCCTTTGGTCTGTTGTTGTTAGGGGTTGGGTTTTTGGTGATGTATTTTGCTGCGAAGGTAGCTGCTTCAGGTGATATGGCAGCGCCCAGTTGGCTACTGTTCACCTATCTATTTCACACTTTTGGCGAGCTGAGTTTGAGTCCGGTGGGTTTAAGCCTTACGACTAAGCTTGCGCCGAAGAAGTTTCAGGGACAAATGATGGGCATGTGGTTCTTGTCCGTGGCACTAGGAAACCTCGTAGCGGGGATTATAGCTGGAGAGGCCAGTGGAGAAACCAAAGAGGCTGTAGCCGAAATGCCCGATCAATATATGTTGATCGTAATGGTGTCCGTGGGAGCAGGGCTGCTTCTTTTACTGATCACCAAGCCAATTAGAAAATTAATGGGAAATGTAAGATAACAAAAAAGGGAGCTGATTCAGCTCCCTTTTTTGTTGCATTTATCGTGGATTGATTAATCCTCTTTCTTGTCTCCTTTGAAAAGCGTATTTCTAATATCTATATTGGAAATTCCTGCTCCTAAACCAATGAGGATACATACTATTAATATAAATAACTGGGCTCCTGAGCCAAGGGGGGAATTGAATATTTCCAGTAACATATTTATAATGTTTAAATGAATGCTAAATCTTCCGCAATTTAATACGTCGATGGCATTGGTCAAAATATAATAAAGAAAACTGGCCAGTCATTTTAATATGAAAGGCCAATTGGTCACCAATCAGTCAAAATCATCATCGAAATCATCATCGAAATCGTCCAAATCATCCTCTTCATAATCGATTAGATTTTCTTCTAATGCTTCATCATCGTCCAGATCATAAACATCCTCGTCAAAGTCATCTGGAGTGAATTTTTCGTCTTCCTCGAAGTCGTCAAATTCGTCGTAATAGTCTTCTGTTCCTCGTGCCATGGTATGATTATTTGTAAGTGGTTTTTTTGGCAAGATTTTCCACTATTTACGGCAAAAAAATTATTTGATCAACAAAAATAATAAATAATAACGAACAGTAGTTTAGCCCAGATTCGATGCCCCTAAGGTTAGTGTGTATTTGGTAATATTGGTGTTGATTATATGCTTTAACAGAAGCCTCCTAATTCTTAACAAAACAGCATTGATTTCGGTTTTAAGGAGGACGTGCCATATATCGTTTAGAGTTGACCTAGGTTGGATTGTGAATTATAAGTGGAAGTGCTTGATTTGTTTATGAATTGATAAATTTGTTAAGGGATTGTTGATTAATTTTTATCTTAGGGAGTATTATGGTGTTTATTTGATTTTTGGAGATTTTTTTTTCTCAATGTATTTTTTGAAGTTGTATAAATCTTGAAATACGTATGTTGATGATTAAGGCTCGTATGTTTACGTTTTTTTTGAATACCTGTACAGAATTGCTTCAATCGGATGTGTTTTTTAAACCATGAAAAATGTTTTTTAAATTAATTTTAATGTATTTTGTTTGCATTCTTGTGTTGCTTACTCTAAATTAGTGTTGTGTAAAAGGACACTGCGTACCAGTGAAAACAGCATATAGGATATTTGTGTATCAAATAAAAACAAAAGGAACATGGAAGATTCTCTACAGTAATGATTAGACATTAGGAGATATTAGGTTGCTTCATTGGTATAAAGCCTCAAGGAGGTGGATTGCAAATATTTATCTAAAAATGACAGTTGTAAATTTTTATTTGACTCTATTATGAATAATGCTAATAAAATTGTCGCGGGTTTTTTCTTCATTTGGGACACCGTAATATTAGGGATTACTTTCCTCGTTTCACTATATATCTTTAAAGACACTGGTGTGCAAGGGTTGGATTGGGCTCTTTTCTTGGGTTTGGTCTCTATTTGGTTTGTTATTGTTAAGTGGAGAAAGCTATATTTCTTTGATCTTAATGGGGACTTTTCCAAAAGGATTTTAAACTACCTAAAATCAAGTGCCATTCTGGTGGTGGTGCTAGGTTTAGTGTACTTGCTATTTACCTTTCCTCCCACCTTTAGGAAAGTAGTACTTTCCTTTTCCATAGGATTTCCTCTGATCGGGATTGTTACCAATTTCGTGATTTTGAGTATAATCAATAGATTAAAGAACAACGGAGGGGTTGGTAAGAATGTGTTGGTGACTGGGCAAGGAGAAATGGTCGGAAGAGTGAATTCTTACTTTAAGGAAAACCCCAACAAGGGATACCAGGTGAAGGGCATGGTTAAATACCAGAATGCACCTGAGCCACAATTGGCCGGAGAAGAAAGTTATATTGGTGACTTGGATACTATGGGGGACTATCTTAAAGAGAATCCAGTAGACGAAGTAATCGTGGCTATGCCAATACAGTATTCCGAAGAAATCAAGAGAATATTGACCACTGCAGATTATTACGGTACAAGAGTGAGGTTTGTGCCCGATTATCAAAACTTGTTGGGTGAAGAATGTAAGGTGGTTCGCCAAGGGAACATGGACATGATCAATGTTAGACAAATGCCATTAGACGATAAGCTTTCCTTTTTCATAAAGGAATGTTTTGATTGGTGTTTTTCGAGTTTGATTTTGTTGATGTTGTCCCCATTGTTTTTTGTAATTGTTCTACTGATTAAACTTGATAGTCCGGGACCGGCATTTTATTGTCCGGTTAGGATAGGAAAAGGGGGGAAGCCTTTTAGGGTTTTTAAGTTCAGAACGATGAAAGAAAATGATAATACTGGAAAAGCCTCTACAGTCGAAAACGACCCTCGTATCACAAAGGTGGGTAAGTTTCTTAGAAAATACAGTATCGATGAATTGCCGCAATTTGCCAATGTCTTCATGGGTGATATGAGTGTGGTGGGCCCTAGGCCTCACCGTTCATACTTGAACGAAGAGTTTCAACGTAGTGTAGATAAAGCCATGGTGAGACATTACTTTAAGCCTGGGGTGACAGGATGGGCTCAAGTGAGTGGCTGGAGAGGTCCTACTGAGACAGCTGAGCAAAAAGAGCAGCGCATAGCTCATGACCTTTGGTACCTTAAAAACTGGTCAATGAAATTAGATATCAAAATAATATATTTAACCATTTTTGGTCGTAAAACACACGGGACTGCTTTTTGATAGAGAATTGTTGGCATGGAGGATATTAGTATTCTCCATGCTTATTGTTGATTTTGTCCGGCCTTATTTTTTATTTGTTAATTAGGTATTTGTTTATTTTTATGATGTTTATATGTCTTATTTCCAATAAAATTTTGTTTGAAACTTGATTTTTATATCTAGAAAATCACTGGTTTAGGTGTATTGTACTGTTTTTTGTTGAGGAAATAATATCCAATATGTGGAATTTACTCTACAGTGTATGTCTCGATTTAATTATTGTTTGTTTTACAGAATTCAAATTTTTGCTGTATTATTTTAATTATTCAAATAATATTATTTGTTTTTTATCGATATGAAAAATCCTGATAATTTTATTATATTAATAAATAGATTTTAAATTGTATGATATTTATTATTTCATTGTTTAGTATAAATATTTTTATTTAATAATTTTTATTTCATTTTTTTGTTCATTTGTTTACGGTATTTATTCATTTGTTTACGTAGTTGTGTTGTTTGTTTTTATTTAGCTAAGTCCTTCAAATTCAAGGTGATGATGTGGTATAGATGTTGGCAATAGATGGCTGTTAGCATTTAATCACCCTATTGATTTTTGCTTTTACAACAGTTTATCAACCAACATACCACACTTATGAAAACTACCATTAGAGAAGGCCCACCTTATTAGCTTGCCTCGCATTGTAAACACTTAAAAAGTAATTATCACCTAACTTATTTATTAATGAAATCTATTACCACTTTACCTTGCAAGAGTTTTCTTGCGGGGCTAACTACAGTCTTTTTTGTGAGTTCTTGCCAACTAGATGAATCACAGCAATTAGAAGTACAGGAGAGTGAAGAAGTAGCAGAAGTTACTACTAAATTGTCCGGTTTATTATTTTCCGAAGACTTTGAAGGGGATGATCCTCTCAGAGGAGTGCATTACCAAGGAGCCGAAGATTATAGCTTAAGGGTCGTTTCTTGGCGATCATTTGAAGGGGACAAATCAGCCATGTTCAGGTTGACTTCATCAGACGATATGGTTGCTAACGGAACTAGATCCGAAATATTGGTCAATGATAAGGCATCTTCTCAGGATATGTGGTACAGCTTTGCTGTTTATTTTCCAGAGGATGGTTACGAATATGATAAGACCAATGAATCTATTTCACAGTGGAGACAAAGCTCTGGCGGACCATCACTGTCCTTAAGAACCGCTAAAGATGAGCTATACATCCGTGTCGTATCTCCTAAGGATGAAGATAAATGGGAAACCATTAACTTAGGCCCTATAATAAAAGATGAATGGACAGAATTTGCTTTTCACGTCCAGCATTCATCTGACAGTGACGGTTCTGTTGAGGTCTGGAGAGATGGGAATAAAATCCTCAACTATAAAGGCCCTAACCTGTACAAAGGACGAGGACTTCCCCATTGGAAAGTAGGTATTTACAAATCAATCTGGAATTATACAAAAACTGATAGTGATATTCGCGCAATATATATGGATAATATCAGATATGGTGATCAGAATGTATCATTATCAGATTTGGTTACAGGAAGTATTCTAAATTTAGCAGATGTTGTAATTAATAATCCTAAAGAACCAAAATTAATTATTGCTAATGCTCATACAGAATCACTATGGGAAGATTTACATCCAGGAAAGATAATCTATTTTTCTAGGTTAGGTACGAATAAATTTAGTTTATATGCTGATGTTGATGAAAGAGTTGAAAGCGTTAGATTTGATTTGTATAGAGAAACTAGCAATGGGTATAAATTGATTCATTCTCTGCATGATGGCGGGTATCCATTCCTTCTATTTGGAGATAATGGAAAAGGAAATTTCTATTATGGGAATAATTTTCTTGAGTCAGGAAGGTACAAAGTAGAGTTTGCTGCATTTGCTGATGAGAAGGGTGTAATACCAATTGGAGATAAAACGTCTTCGACATTTAAAATTTATTGATTTAAAAAAGGCTTATCCCATTTTGGGATAAGCCTTTTTTGAATTTTGGGAAGAGGAAAGATTTGTAATAGCAGGTTCTTACTTTTTGAGGGCTTCCATAGGTACTTCAGTAGGGCTTGCTTCTGCGGGATTTTTATGCTTTAGGACTTTTGCTGGTATTCCTCCGATGATGCAATTGTCCGGGACGTCTTGAGTGACCACACTGCCAGCTGCTATCGTGACATTGTTTCCTATATTAATTGGTCCTAGGATGGTCACACCTGTTCCTATATAACAGTTGTCTCCTATATTTACTTCAGGGTTATCTATTCCCGGCTTTTTTTTACCGATGAGTACCCGGGGAAGGACAGTACAGTTTTTACCTATTTTAGCAAAGACAGCCACTCTTACAAAGCCCGAGTGAACCAGATGAAAGCCTTCATCAAGCGTGTTTGGGTGAATGTAAAAGCTGTATTTCAGTTTCATTCTCCTATGGTTCCAGTACCTCCATGCCAAAGGAATATAGTCCCACAAAAACTTCTTTTTGTTGAGGTAATATTCCAAATACCTGAGATTTTTGAAAAAGCGATAAACCCTATAGCCTTCAGAATAAGTGATTCGCATGATAAAGGGCCTTTTTATATTAAGTTTCTCCTTTTCAACTTTCAATACCCTTTTTAAATCTGCTTTGGTTTTTATAATGTCCATTGGTTTATATGAAGATCTTATAAAATTATTTGTTCTCTCAATGAATGCTTCTCAAGCCTTAGGTGAATTTTCATTATTTCATGACTTTCAAGAGGAACTTAATCCCCGATTGATATGGTTTCCCCAGGAGATTAGATCAATAGGTGCTTTGCCACAATTTTCTCGCAGGTAAAAGAAGTGGATTAATACTTCCAATTAAGAGGAGATCCTGCCATGTTATATTTAAGCAAACCTGTCTAGGGCGGGATAGGCCGACAAGTAACTTCCTTACTTGATCTCTTCACGACCCCAAATAGCTACAAAAAAGGAACGTGCGCAGAAGCATTCTTTCAGGATGACTATACCAGAGAGTATATATTGTTCTGAAGACTTTGTCTATAGATGTCCTAGGTAACGATTTGTTTCAGATCGATTTAATCTTATATAAAATAGGTGTAAAAAAAACAGTGGAATTGTATGCTGTCAATGATGCTCTGGTATCTCCAAGGTAGCTGCTCTTTGCTTTACTTTTTGGAGAGCGGGAGATTTTTTGATCTGTCGAGGGGCATACGCTAAGACCTTTTCTATCATATAACTTGTCGTGTCAATGCAATTGGCGAGAAGTTTTTTTCTTCTTTCCTTAAATATCCACTCACTTTCTGGGTTTGATAGTATTTCTATCGCCTTACTGATGGCATTTTCCTGGTCTTGCGGAGCTTCCGTGAAATTATAAACTAAACTATATTCTTTTTCTTGTTCATCGGTATACCCTCTACCATCGTTGTCAAGAAATATAGCAGGCGTACCTAATACTGCAGCTTCTGAAGCCATCGTCGCACTTTCCCCAAAGAGCAGGGAGCTATAAAACAAGGCATGATGGATCTTGTCAATTGGTATTTTAATTCTATATTTTTCTAGATCTTCTGGAAGTGGCTTTTCAGAAGTAATCAGTACTTTGGCATGTTTGGATATCTCTTTGATGGCCTTTCGTTTATTGTCCAAAGACATGCCTGAATGTCCGAAATCATGGACTGAACCCCATGCTACGAATCTCACAATGACAAATTTTTCATTTGGCTTAACTCCGATGATGTCCAAAATCCCAGGGTCAGGAGTGAAATAGTTGGGATGCAAATAAGATAATTCCATAAAGCCCTGAAATCTATGCTGTTTTTCTCCTAGATCTGTCCTATAGCAGGATGGCGTGTGGATGGCTGTCGCATAGGGAACGGTCAACTTAGCATGTAACGTAGCATGTTCTGTGTCACTGAACACAATAGAAGGCTTGTTCATCAACTTAGCAATATGCGAAGGATAAGGGTGTAAAAAGTTGAGAAACACATCAGGTTTGAACTTTTTCGCTATTGATAATAGCTTAAAGTCAGCATAAAGAAGGTACAAAAGTTTGCCGATTCGGCCGTTTTTACCTTTGCCTCGATCTACGTATGGAATATCATGGGCTTCCAATAATTTGTGTTCTATTTCTTTATTTCTAGAAACAACTACTAATTTGTGCCCGTTTTCGGTCATTATCTTGTAGAAATTTCTAAAATAATGAACATGTGCAGGATGGTTTATGTCAATTAGTATTTTCATTTTGAGGAATAGTATTTATTTCAAATAGATGAATCGTAGTGTCGAATAAGGTAGTTTGTGGACAATAGGTAGTTTATTATAAAATTTAAAAAAGGGGTATTGTATTTAATTCTGCGGTATGTAAAAACTGTGAACTTTGTTCCCAGATTTAATGTACTGATTAGTTTAAAACAGTTTGATAAATGTTTTTTAGTCGCGAAGCTACTTCAGGAACTGAGAGCTTTAAATCAAATAATCTTTTACGACCTTCACATTCCTGTGAATATACGACATTATTTATTTTATCAAAAAGATCTTCTGGTGAAAAATCACATATTTGATATCCTTTTGTATTATTGATAAGGTACTTCACATCACCTACATCGGTAAATACACCCTTGCAGTTACAGGCCATCGCTTCTTTTACTACATTAGGTGATCCTTCTTGGAATGAGCACATGATCAATGCATCTACCGAATTAAGGTATTTGAAGACCAAACTGTGGCTTATCGGGTATGGAGCGATAACCTCTATGTTTTTTTCTGCCAGTTGATCCTTGATAGCATGTAGCTGCTGATAGTTTTTCCTTAGGTCTTTTGGATTCCCCAAGAACAAAACATACTTTTTGTCGGGGGCAAGATTAAGCTCTTGCCTGAAATCCTCTTCAAACGGGTGCAAATTCTCCATGTTGACACCATTTGGTAATAAGTGACTCTTTTTTTTCTGCCAGACCACCTGTTCTATATTGGGTGATTTAGAGATGATTTTTTTCACAAATGGCTGTATCAGAATACTCAGTATAGTAAGGTAATTAAGGCTTGGCTTGTTTTGCGACAATTTATTGACCCTTCCGTAGGCATCTGTTCCCATAAGTGAGAGCACGATAGGAAGGTTTGGTTTGGCGAGGACGGCCACCCATGCTGATAATGTGAAATGGGCATGAATAAGGTCATAGTTGTTTTTCCTTAAATGTCTACGTAATCGTTTCACATTAGAGAAATAGCCTTTGATCCCTTTGCCAAGGACTCTGAAATAATCCACTTCAATATTTTCGCTGATCAAAGAATCACCTTGTACTTTTATAAAAGGAGCCACCTCAAAGTTTTTAAGGTTACCTGATGAAACAAATAAAACTTTCATTTTGCTTTTTGAAATTACTTTTGTTCCGTTGTGGTTTTCTTTTAAAGTGGCAAAAGTGGTTGTGCTGATGTTTGTTGCCATAGTATTATCCATATTGTATGAAAACTAAAAGTAAGAATGTTAATCCTTATTTTTTTTAAGGGTTTGTAAGCTTTAGTGCATCTAGGTAAATGGATTTTAGCTTTAATGCGATGTTTTTGGTATCTAGTTTTTTATCTATAAGCCGATTCCGGCCTTGACATATCGGCATAGCGTCCACTTCCAGTATTTTGTCCAGTAGGTCTTCTTTCTTAAAAGAAGTAATGCCGTACCCTGGGGTGTTGCCGACTACTTCTCTGACATCGCCCACGTCCGTAAATACACCTTTACAGTTGGAGGCCATCGCTTCTTTGACCACATTTGGGGACCCCTCTTGAATGGAGCACATGACTACCATGTCGACACAGCTTAGGTATTTTATAATTGTTTGATGGCTGACAGGGTAGGGGGCAATTACGGTAAAGTTGAGTTTGGCCAGTTCATCCTCGGCTTCTTTCAAAAATTGAAAATTCTTGTTCTTATCTGCTTTATTGCCTAAAAAAAGGATGTACTTTTTGTTCTCATCCAAGTGGAGTTCTTTTCTGAAATCGGTTCTTTTTCCATCAAATTTGGCTAAATCCACTCCGTTGGGAAGAATATATGATTTCTTTTTGATCCAAACATGCTTGTCAATATTGATCGATTTGGAAATTATTTTTTTCACAAATGGTTGGATGGCGTACGTGAGCATAGTTAGGTGATTGAACACTTTGGCAATTTGCCATTGGCTTTTGACACGTCCTAGTGCATCTGTGCCCATCAGTGAGAGAATAAGCGGTTGTTTGGGAAAGGTAAGGGCGGCCACCCATCCCGAAAGTGTGAAGTGCGCATGGATGATGTCAAAATTATTCTCCTTAATGAATTTCTTGAGGTTTTCTATATTGTTGATATAGCCTTTGGATCCTTTACCCTTAATTTTAAAATAGGTCACATTTATACCCACTTGCGAAAGCGATTCCCCTTGTACTTTTATAAACGGAGCAAGATCAAAGTTTTTTAAGTTTCCGGAAGAAACAAAGAGGGCATTAATGGTCTTTTCTGGGGGATAAATTCCTGAATTATTCGTCTTGCTAAACTCGATAGCATAATTAGGATCATCCGTTTCGTCCATTAACGTTTCATCTAAGTAATTGATTTTTCTCATATTACGTTATTTGGGGATTTTTAGTAGGGTTAAGTATAGTAGTTTGTTCAATTAGTTTTTAAATGTTGACTTGGAATACCACACTCCCATTATGCGGCATAGGTTTTCTTCCCAGGATGCTCCCTCCAAAAACCCCAATCTAGGAAGGGTATAAGGAGTCTTAAAATCATCCCTTGTCAAGGGAACTGCTTTTGTGGAAAAGCCTATTTTAAAATCTTTTTTCTTTAGTAAATCTATTTCCCGATCTCCATAATCCCCATTTGGGTAGGCGAATGTGTCCACTTCCATACCTGTCCACGATGATACCTTTTCTTTGCTAATTTGCACTTCAAGATGGGCTTCTTGGTCAGTACAGTTCGGCAGTATCGGATGGGTATGGGTATGTGCTCCAAAAGTAACGAAAGGGTTGTTGGTTATGGATTTGACATCTTGGATCGTCATCGCTTCTCTTTCACCCAGATCAGTTTTTTGTTGTAGGTTTTGTAGGAGTACAGATCTTTCTGCGTTGGGAAGTTTTTTCATTTCTTCCGAGCTTGGGAATCCTAAATTTTGTTTGCTTGCTTTTTTTACTGTGGAAAACCAATAATATCCTATTTCAATGGCTTCTGTGGCAAGAAAAATAGTGATGGGGGTTTGGTGTTTTTTGGCTATGTGGGCCATGTTTTCCACATTGGAAGACCATCCATCATCCACTGTGATCAATACGGCTCCTTTAGGAAATGGAGCGTTTTCATAAATGATTTTCTTTAGGGCACTGACACTGATAAAATGGAAGCCATTGTTTTTTAGCCAGATTATCAATCCCTCAAACTCCTCTTTAGTGGGTTTGTGAAAATATATGGATAAGATATGGTCACCATTTAATGCCTTGTTTTTGGCCCGCTTTAATAACCCAAGGTTAATAACAGCTTTTGCGATTTTTTGAGCAAAAATGTTCCGGCGTTTTTTATTCATGGTAATATCTTTGGTGATTTCCTTATGATAAGGAAAACGTATTGAAAAGTGGTAAGCCTTACTCGAGGATAGGGAATTTGAAATAAGAAATGTCCATTGACGAAACTAAGCTTGGCGACAGGTGCTCATCTTGAATGATCGTATTAATGATTTCTTGAGGGCTTTCCAAGCTTGGCGATAGGTAGGAAAACTCCAAGTTGTCTTGTTCTCTTTTATTTCCATTCATCTCTTTGGTGCCAGTGGGGATAAACCAAAGCGTTGCAATGAGCAATTGCGCTGATTTAACAGCATAAAAATGCTGGCCATTTTCTATTCGGTACATTGCGTCCGAGAGAAAAGCTATTTTTTGTTCCTCCAGTGGGAAAATGAGGAGGTCAGCAATATTGTTTTTATGATAAGTATAATTTGATTTTGATTCAACAACACTCGTTTGGTTTGTCTTTATATTGAACTGATCACCTTTTAAATTGAAATAAATAGCTTTGTGTTGGCTTTCCGATGGGTTGCCTTTGTTCGATCCGAAAAAAAGAGTGGACAGTAAAGTTGGCTTTTTCGGCTTTTTGCCAATTAGGTTTTTTGCTGTTGATTTAATCGAATCTTTGACTTGTTTCTTTTTGGTCTCGAATACGGAGTCCATTTGTAGTTCATGAGTGGAATAATAGCTGGTGGCCAGTTTGGATTTATAGCCATCTATGCCTCCGGGTGTCAGGTCAAAATAATCAAAGTTGTCCTTTTTAAGATCGATTCCCAGCATGAGAAAATGGAGGATACCTGGACTGTGTTTTGCATAGAAAGGAGAGTGGGTGTTTAGTCCTTGTAAGTGGACAGTGTTTCCTGTGATAAACCCGACATTAGAGGCGATTATTTCATTGTTCAATTTTAAAATGCTGGCATGGAGCAGCCCCTTTTCAAAGACCTTGTCAAGAAAATCCACCCTTCTGTGGTCATCTAAAAAGGCCAACTTGCCATAAATGGCGCCTTTTCTAAACTCATTTTGCTCGATTAGCTGTGGAAGAATATCGGTAAAGTCTGTCGGAGAAGTTATCCGTTGAAAGGATAATTCACCTTGTCTTTTCAGTCGGTTTATTTTTTCTTTTTTGTTTTTCTTTTTAAGCTCGATATCAAGTCTTTCTTCATTACATTCCATGATAGGCTGGGCATATTCTTTTAAGAAGATATGTTTTTTTAGCCGACTATGGTCATCTAACCAATCAAGTGGGCTTTCAGAAGGGAGGTACTTAAGGTGCAGGGAATAGTCGTTACGGATTAAGTCCAAGGCGCCTTTAATGAATGAAGTATTGTTCTCCTTAGTGGATAACCATGCTTGGTATTCAGCTAGATTATTTCCTGGATAGGATAGTTGGTCAGCTGTCTGGATGAGAGGGAATATCCCGGTCATGGAATCACCGTTCCAGTCTGTAATGATGATAGGAGTCTGATCATCGAATAGCTCATACCAAGTCAGTACGAATTCCTTTTGCTGAAAAACAGTGGCCCAAGGGCATTGCCTGGCCAACCTGTCCCAGCTTTGAAGAAAACTTGGCTGCTTTATGATTTCCAGTACGTCCTTGCCTTTATGAATTTTCATGATGGGAGGTTGGTTTTTCAGATGAAGTGCGATTGGACTCAGATTCTATTACATAGTTCTCAAACGCCCGATTGTTGTTTTTGAATGAGGTGTGGAAGTAACTGTCTGCAATGGAAGGCATAGACTCATCATTGGATGGTTTTTCATCATCCGATGTTATCCAGATACTGGCCAATAATTTCTTGCCGTCCGAAATCGAATAGAATTCAGCCCCTCTGCTGACAAGGGAAAAGGCCCTTTCCAAAAACTCCCACCTGGACTGTAGGCCGTTGCGGTCATTATACTTCAGCAGGTCTGTAATACTGTTTTTTTTGACGGACAAACCAGCATCTTCCGAAGGGAAGCTATACGATGCCATAGTTTCGTTTGCAGAAAAAAATGATTTGGTAATTCCTTTTGTTTTTTCCTTTATCAAATAGATCTTCTTCTTCATGTTGAGCTCGAAGGACATCGGTCTCACATCAAATTTCACGAGCGTATTGTGGAGGTTTTTTCTTAGGAATTTTTTTACCCCGTATTTCAGGTTTTTGCTTAGGTGGAGCTCCACCACTTCGTCTCCACTTGTAGAGAAGCGTTCTTTGTACCCATCATAGCCAGGAGTAAGGTCAAATTTGTGGTAACCTTCTTCCTGGAGCATCTTGCCCAACATGTAAAGGTGTACAAGGCCCGGGGAATGTTTGGAATGGAAGGGAGAATAACTGATCAATCCGGCCAAGTGCATCCAGCCTTTTCCTTTCATGCCTATTATGGAAGAGATCGTTTCTCCATCTAGTTTTAGAGCAGTCACATGGAGAAGGTCCTTTTTGAAAAGCTCTATGAGGAATTTATGGCGGTTTGGGTTGGACTTTGAAGGTAGTTTATTAAACATGGCTGCTTGGCGAAAATCCAAATAGACCAAGATTTCGTCCAATATCTGAATAAATTCATCTATCTCAGTGACTTTACTGAATGCGACCTGTCCAGCCCTGTGAATACGGTTATATTTGGCCTTGAGATGTCTTTTTCGAAAAAGCTTTTGTTCTTCTACCAGTGCAAAATCCATTAAAGGACGATGGTGCTTATGTAGAACAATGTGTTTTTCCTTGATCGAAGTTAGGGACTTTAAGGGCTCGATAATGCTGGGATCAGGGATAAACCTAAGACTCAGTTTGCATTGGGGGAATTCATTGAACAGCGCCTCGAAGCCATTTTTGATAAAGATTTCGTTATATCCATCCTTTACGATCCAAGTTTGGTACTCCGCATCGAATTTGCCAGCCCCGGTTATTTTCATGGACCTGTCCTTTTGGAATTCACCGTTGGTTTTGGAAGTAGTCAGTGCTAATAGGCCGACTAATTCGTCGTCTTCAAAGACAGTGAGCAGAATGGGGGTGATTTCTTGCTGATTAGCATAATACCAACTTTCTACAAATTGCCTTTCCTGAAAGATTGTAGCCCAACTGGTGGTTGCATATAACCTATCCCATTCTCTTTGAAAGCCGGTGTCCTTCAGAATGTCAAAAACGCAATTTCCAATGAATGTCCTTGAAATTGTTGATGTTGTCATCTTGTTAAAAATGTATCCTAGCATAAATAGTTTATTTTTGGCCAATAGGATATTTCCTGAAAACTGTTTTTCAGGTTATTTGGGTTTTGGAAGTGCTTGACGAGTAGGGAGTAGGGACAAGCAACTTCCCAATGGATTTTTTTAACAGTTTGTAATAAGATCCATACTAAGAGGCCTTTGGAAGTTAGTTTCTTTTTTACAAAGTAGATTTGTGTCTGTCTGGTGTTTGTTTATGAAACCATCGATACTCAGATGTCTTTAGTTGTGCTTAGTTAGATGGTGTTGATTTCGAATGATATTTCCAAAATATGATTATCCTCAATGATACCAGTAATCACAGGAAAATGAAATAGGTGCTCACAGAAAACATGGAAATCTCAGAAAAGCCTTATTTCTTTCTGGGTGTTCTGTGCGTTCCGTGAGAAATAAAACCTACTGGCAATAAAGCGTATAATCACATCCAAAATCACTAATTAGAAAAATGATGCGGATATAATAATTTTGTAGGACTATCTAATAAGATAGTCCTACAGTTAGGCTGGAATTTTATCACTATGAATAACTTCACTTACAATAAAATCAATCTGATCTTCAACGAGTTTTGTACACTCATCTATTTTGTTGCTGATTTTTGCTGTTAAAGGTTCGTGATTTTCCAGTACATACGATATTTTTTTATCCACCTCTTCTAGGAGAGGAGACTGATCACCCCATGTTTGATTTCTGGATTCTACGATGAGATCTGGTAGCTCAAGGCCTCTACCGATCACTCCAGCGTATTTTTCGCTATAGGCAAGAGAGATGGCAGGCTTTTTCATAAAGAAAGTGGATACTGCAGCATGCATCCTTCCGGTAATGACCATTAAGCTTCCTCCTAGGATTTGTCTGGCTTCTGCCGGTTGGATAGCTTCAGTAATGAAGATCAGGTTTTCCCGCTCTTCTGGTGCCATACTTTTTTCGATTTCTTTGATGACAAAACGATCATCTGATTTTGCTGGAGCGAGCACGTGTCCTAGAATTACAAACTTAAAATCCGGAAATCTCTTGGAGAGGTTAAGGATCAGTTTTTTCCATGTTTTGATGTAGCCCTCTTTGTCCTCTGTATACTTATGCCATAGGCCGGAAGGAACCATGGTAAAGTACTTGTTTGGCTGTAACTCGGGATAGTTCTCTAGGATTTTTCCAAATTCCTTCTGATTTGGCAAAGTCATCATGGCAAGATCCCTACTTTTTACCAGCTTCTTAATGCCAATGCTCTTGGAGAATTCGTAACTATTATCATCACGGGTAATAATGCTAATATCCTTATAGAAGTTTTTGACCATTGTCCTGGTAGTACCAAAGAAAGGCCCAAACGATTGGCCGGCAAGGATTACTTTACATTTCTTGTTGATGGATTTGTAGACTGATCCTTTTAGTAGAGCTCCTTTTTTATACGTTTCAGAGAGATCATCACCACCCAATACAATTAGGACGTCAAAGTTGTCAGTGATCTTTTTGATGGACTCATCACTACCGAATATATAGCGTTTTACCTTGGTGATCGGAGTTAATTTGGTGTTGAACAACGCATCGAACTTTTTAAGATCATGAACGCCGGTCCCTACTTTTAGCCTGTCCAGGTTATAGTCATCGCATTCACAGTAAATTTCAGCGTCCGGAAGTAATGGCTTCATCCTGCTGATGAGGTTCAATGCCATCATGGCGCTTCCATAGTTTAGTGTCTGGGAAATGTGGGTAATAAGAATTCTTGTCTTCATAGTTTATTAATAATAAAGTGGATCTAGGTATAAAAGGTTATTTGGGACTGAAGGACGATTATCGTAAAAGGTTATTGAGATAATGTTTAGACGTTGATAGGCCTAAGTGGGTATTTGGGTGGTCGATTGACTAAAGTATTCTTGACAGGTATTGATCTTTTTATTTTCTTAGGTCTACTGGCTTTTACTGCACACAAAAGAAAGATGATGAGCGGTGCAAAAGTAAATGTGCCAATAAATCTCCCCGGAACTAAAACTATCAATAGCATTACTAATAATGGATAGAATATGCGTTGATTTTCTTTGTTCATTTTGTTGTTTCCAATCATAAAATAATGAATGAAAAATATTAGAAATAGGAGCATTCCAAAGAGACCGGTGCTATATATTAACATATTAATATCACTGTGAATACTTCTTCCATATCCAAAATTCTTAATCCCAAAATCAATGGTGTCAAATAATTGAATTCCAAATAATAATTCCGAAGGGTCCTCGCTATTTTTGAAGTGTTGATAAAGAAAGATAGTTTCCATATATCTTGGCTCGGTTTCAGAATAATTGTCGACTTCTGTAATCCTCTCTCTCTCTGCTAATTGAGCGTTTAACTGTTCTTGATATAGTGGATAAGTAAGTACCATGATAGCTAAAAATGAAACCACAACCATAGCTAGCTTAAAAACGATTTTCCGGTTAAGTACAGCGTAAGCAATAATAGCAAAAGCTAGCATACCTACAGAAGTTCTTCTAGTGATCACCACCAAGAAAATTATATTTAAGGTTATAAATGAAATGTCAATGATTCGTAAAAACATCGAACTTTTTTTACTTTCGAGCACATAATGGATGGAAATGAAAATTACAATAGGTGCAATGTACATCCGTGAGGTGCCTAAAAAGCCAGTTGTAAAACTACCACCATACACAGCTTCTCCAATATGGAGGACATTGGCCATAATTAGATATAGTGGGATTGCGATAAGCATGAATCTATTGTAGGGCTCAAATTCCTTAATAAAATCTCTTTTAGAGCCGAAGAAATTCCCGACAAGTACCATGCTTAAGGAAATGATCAGAGCAAAGGCTGTTTTTGCTGATAGCATGAAATTTCCCGGATTAAACATCAGCAAACCTATAATGTATACAGTGAGTATTAAAAATATCCAGTCTCCTTTTTTAAATGCTTTATTGGCTATTATGTATGCCATAACCATGATCAAAGGCAATACGTACCGAATACCTGCAAATACTTTTAGGTCTTTATAAAAGCCATCAAACATGTCAAATACCAAGTAAAAGACCATTAAGGCATAGATGAAATTTTTCTGGTCAAAAATGAAATAACCAATTAATACCAAGGATAAAAATATAAGAATCATGATGCTGATTTATTTGACTTAACAACTGCCTGTTTGTACGCTAAAACCATTTTCTTTACGAAAGCAGGAGTTCTGTTTAGGAGGTATAACTTTTTCCAAGAATGTTGTACATCGGAATAGTCATTAATGTACTTGAAGTCTTTTTCTATTTTCCTGCTTTCGGACAAATATCCTCCCCAGGCGTACCGAGTGCCTTTTAGAATTGCTTTCATAGCAATGTATTTGTTTACATCGTTATTACCTTCTTGGAAGAGGTCCTGCCACGATTCCTTGCAGTTGTCTTTTTTGTTGCTGCGGCCTACAATGGTTTCGTCTTGTTTGATATAAATAGTTAGGGAATCAGGGTGGAAAGCCACTGGATATTGGAGTGCGATCTTGGCCCAGGTATAAACGTCCTCACCGGAAATCATTCCCACTGGAAATCCACCTACTTTATCAAATACGTCCTTTCTTACTATCGTGGCACTGGTCCATGCAATGACATGGGTGAGGCAGGTTTTAAAATAATTTTCAATAATTCCCCGTTTGATATCATGATCCATGTCATAGGCTTTGCCTTTATAGATCACTGAATGGGCACAATTATACATTCCTGCTTCTGGATATTCTTGGATAATCAGGGCCATTTCTTCCAAGTAGTTAGGTTTCCAGAGATCATCGGCATCTAAAAATACGATGTATGGATTTTTGGCTTTTTCAATACCGAAATTCCTGGCATCAGAAACACCACCGTTTTTTTTGTGGTACAGCTTGATCCTATGGTCATTGACTTCTTCTACTTTTTTGACACTGTTGTCTGTCGAACCATCGTTAACGATTACTATTTCATAATCCGTATAGCTTTGTTCCTGTACTGACGCCAAGGTCTTTGAGATGTTTTCTTCTTTGTTATATAAAGGAATTACTATGCTGAACATGTGGGAGTTCGGATTAAATGGAATAATTAGTGGTGCTCCTTGGGTAGAGCTTCGCCCCGTCAGTCCCATCACGTAGAACCTAGCAGGGAAGTGTGTTGAAGGTGTTGTGTTGGAGCTGCCCCGTGGTATGGGCAGCTCCTTGGTAATTAAGTTTGGTAAAAGGACGAACTATCTAGCAAACAAAAAGGCTGAGGTTATACAGCAGCTCTTCCGCTTCCTCCTTTGAATATTTTATTGATCATGCTGGATTTATTCTTGTCATCAGAATAGTATCCATATCCATATCCACCATAATTAAGTTCCTTGGAAGGGACGTCATTGAAGACGGTGTAGATATTTCTGAAACCTTTCTTGTCTTTCAGGCTATTGATGTCATCGATGAAGCTCTTGTCACTGTAGTTATGCCTGATTAGACATAGGGTGACATTGACCATTTTTAACACAGCAAGCGTCTCACTGGTCAGTCCTATTGGAGGCGTGTCAAAAATAATCACATCGTACTTCTCTTTCAGCTCATTTATCATTGTCTCAAATTGACTTCCGATGAGAAGTTCGGCAGGATTTGGAGGTGTCGGCCCCGCGACTATCAGGTCCAGGTTAGGGTAGGGGGATTTTTGAATGACGGCATTTACATCATTTACCTGTTTGCTGAGATAAGTGGATAATCCAACCGTATTGCTTAATTTAAAGTCATTGAAAAGCTTTGGCTTATGCATGTCACACCCCACTAGTATGGTTTTCTTTTCGGCTATCGAATAGGCAGATGCCAAGTTGATAGACGTAAAGCTTTTTCCTTCCCCTGCTATAGAGGACGTAATGGCTATTGTGATTTTCTCCTCCTTGGGTACGATAAAGGTCAAGTTGGTCCGTAGGGACCTGAACGCCTCGGCAATAGATGATTTGTTCTTATTGAGCACTACAAGGTTGTTCTTGTTTCTGTTATGGCCAATGGAAGTTAATACTGGATTATTGAGCTTTGCTTCTAGCTCTTTTCTCTCCTTCACCTTGACATTAGAGAAGATCAAAATACTGATAATCAATACAGGCAGAATAAATCCTATTGCTATGCCCAATATGTAATTGGTCAATGGCTTCAAGGGAAGCGGAATATAGGAAGGCTTTGCACTTTCCATAATTTTGTCCGGTGCAGTGGTAGAAACCATGGAAATAGCCGCTTCAGCCCTTCTTTGCATTAAGAAGGTATAGATGTTTTCGTTCAATGTAAATGACCGCTGGATCCTCAATAGGTCCTGCTCGGTACTAGGTAATTTCTTGAATTCACTTTCTAGCTTGTAGAGTCTATTTTGAAGACTAGACACCAGCCTGTCCGAGTTATTAATGGTGTTTTTGAGGACCTCATTAATGGACTTGTTCAGGTCTTCGATCTTTTTGCTTACTTCTCTTACATTTGGTGCAGAGGCAGTTTGGGTGGCAAGGTATTGTGAACGTTCTGATTGGAGAAGAATAAGGTCTTGGATTAACTTGTTTAGAATCGGATCTTCTATCCCAATACCAGATGGAAGGATGATATCACTATAATCTTCCTTTGATAGGTAACTTTGCAGGTTTTTGTAGTACTCGTTCTTGAAGTTCTCTTGATTGAGTTCTGATTCGAGTTCAGTGATTTTTTGAAAAATAGAACTTCCTTCTGTTCCGATGTTGTAGGTTTTATTTTTACTCCTAAACGATTCTAGCTTGCTCTCTATGGTTGATAAAGTGTCCGATACGCCACTGATTTGGTTGTCGATGAAATCAACCGTTTTCCGAGCTTGCAAGTTTTTCTCTTCCAGTGAATTGTCAAGGAAGGTTTCCAATAGGGTGTTTACATAATGGCTGCCTTTTTCTGGAACAGTAGTGATCAGAGAGATGTTCAGAATAGAGCTCATGGCATCCATAGGCGCTATGGTGAGGTTTTCACCGGTATATTGTCCGAGGAGGCTTTTCCTGTTTCTTAGTATCACCTTTGTTGCTCCTGGTGCGCTCGTTTGCAGGGGAACTACTCTGATCCTGGCATGAGGTGTTTCTATCCATCTATTAAAGGGAAAGGCCTTAGGTGTGGTGTTGATCTCTATTGGAGTCAATTTATTGTCCTCCGGGGTTTGAAGTACGTATTCGGGACTAGTATAAGTAAGAATGAAGTTATCAGCGTTTTTCCATTCGATCTTAAACTTGTTTTCGGTCAATTGTGGATGGTTCCAGTCCACTTCCACCTTAATAGGTGCAGATTGATAGATTTCTACGTCCTTGAACGTGGTTTCTGTATAATATTCTACATCAAAATCTACCAAATCAAGTACCTCATTGGCCAAGTTATAGGACTTCAATTGGTGGCCATCATTGGCCATTTTATTGATGAGTGAGTTATTGAAATCTTGAGGCATGTTGGTGAGGTTGAGTATATTGCCTCTTTGTGCATCTTCTTCAATCAATAATTTTCCGCTGACTTTATATTCAGAAGGCTGTGTTTGGTTATAGAAATAGGCAGCTGCTCCAAATACCACCATCGATAAGATGATGATAGGCCAATATCTCAAGTACTTTGAGAACAGCTCCTTGAAGTCAAAAGTATCGTTACCTCCCTCAGTATAGTGTTCGAATTCGTTGTTGCTCATGGTGAAAATAATTTAGTTGTTATTGGTGGCATTATAGATCAATACTCCAAGAGTAAGTGTGGTGACGAGTAATTGGAAGGTCTGTACGAATGTAGCGCCAGTTCCAAGCTCTCTTACTTTCATCGGTTCCACGTATATGAGGTCATTTGGGCGTAAAAAGTACAGGTCAGATTCCATGATCCGCTCATCCAGAAGGTTCATTTTGTATACTTTGGACCCTTCTGGATACTGACGAATAAGGGTGACTTTATGTCGGTTGGCGACTGTAGTCATTTCGCCAGCATTGGCAATAGCTTCGAAAATGGTTACTCTATTCTGTAAAATGGTGTATTTTCCAGGGTTGTTGAATTCTCCTAATGCACTGTAGCGCATTCCTCCCAAGCGTACACGGACAAAGTAATCAGATGCTGAATTCACATACTGGATCACTTCTTCCTCGACTATCGTTTTGGCCTCTTCTACAGTAAGGCCCACTACTTTGAGGTTGCCGATAACCGGTAGCTCTATATATCCTTCATCGTCAATAGTGTAGCCTGTCATGAAATAGACATCTCCACCATCTGCAAGGCCACCTCGCATGGCGTTACTGCTTGATGATGCGTCCGAATCATTAAAAAGTAAATTAAGTTCGGGACTTGTGGTTCTGATGTTTACATCTAGCACGTCATTTAATTGCAATTTGTAATCTTCGTATTTATGTACTTTTAGATCGCCTGAAGTGGCCACCATTTTGTCAGCATCCTGCTCTTGCAGATAGATTAACTTCTTGTTGGATATGCAACTAAAAGAAAGTAGGCCGACTAAGCAGAAAATTGTAAAGTTTCTTATTTGTTTCATTGTATTTAGGTTGGATGTATCTGTAAAAGTTTTGTCCGTTAACAATGCTTAAAGGTAAAAAAAAAATATTCGATAAAGCAATTTTAAATTAAAAAAAATGATGTTTATATACATAAAAAAGTTGAAGATTGCTTACTGATGCATTTCAAGGTATGTTTTTTGTTTTTTGTGTTTACGGGAAATAGTCGCCTAAAAGCTATTTAACACCAAATACTTCGTAGCATTTTTTAATTCTTATGTACTTTTGGGAAACTTTAAATAAGAGAATGCGATGAGCAAACCTGATTTTGATGATATTTTTATGGAATTGGCGGTCAATCTGGCCAAGCGTTCGCATTGTATCAAAAAGCATGTAGGAGCTGTCCTTACCAAAGAAACAAGGATCATTTCCATAGGATATAATGGTCCTCCATCTGGTACTCATAATTGTGACGAGGAATTTCCGGAGGATGGATGTAGCCGGGATAGTAAGGGTAGTTGCTCATTGGCCATCCATGCCGAACAGAATGCGATTCTTTATGCGGTAAAGAACAATGCTTCAGTGGAAGGATCCACTTTATATGTGACACTGGCGCCTTGCTTGGCATGTGCCAGGATCATCTATTCCATGGGCGTAGCGAAAGTGGTTTATATGTATTCCTATGCGGAATATAAAGGACTTCCCTTCGACGAGGGGGTAGAATTTCTGAAAAAATTCGGTGTAGAGGTGGAAAAATACGAAAAGAAGATCACCTATGAGGATCACCTGATTTAACCCGGTTTATGCAATTAGGAATCGTTACCGAAATAGATAGGCTAATGCATAAATCGGTTTTAGCTTGAAAACATCAGATGAAATTGACTTCAGGGCTTAAGACCACACCAAACCTCTCCTTGATGTCCTTTTGGATTCTTTCAGAAAGGGCTTTGATCGCTTCACCTTCTCCGTTACCGTAATTAACCAAAACAAGGGGCTGGTTTTTATGAACACCGATATTCCCAAAAGTCCTGCCTTTCCAGCCTGACTTTTCGATCAGCCAAGCGGCAGGGACTTTTATTCCTGCTGCGTGGGGGTAATGAGGGATTTCCGGAAATTGCTTTTTCAATGCATTGAAGTGATCCTTCGATAGCACAGGGTTCTTAAAAAAACTTCCCGCATTGCCCAAAAGGGCCGGGTCCGGAAGTTTTTCCTGCCTAATCTGTATGACTGCATCGCTGATGTCTTTTATACTATAATCATCTCCAATGCCCATGCTGTCCAATGTAGAGCGAATGGCTCCGTAGCTAATATTGAAAGTTGGTTTTTTGGATAGCTTATAGATGACGTGCGTAATGATGTACTGGTCCTTTACCACATTTTTGAAGATGCTTTCCCTATATCCAAAATGGCATTGGTCTTTATCGAAAGTGGTCGATGTTAAGGTTTTTCTATGGATTGCTTCAAGATGGTCAAAGACCTCTTTGATTTCTACTCCATAGGCACCGATGTTTTGCATTGGGGAAGCCCCCACTGTACCGGGGATGAGGGAGAGGTTTTCGACGCCGGCCCACTGAAGACGGATCGCATGGTTTACAAAATCATGCCATATTTCTCCAGCGCCTACTTTTGCCCATACATGATGTTCGTCTTCCTGGATGACTTCGATGCCTTTGATATTTATCTTGATCACCAGGGCAAAGATGTCTTTGGTCAGTAAAATATTGCTGCCGCCACCGAGGATAAAGACCGGTAACCGTTGGTCTTTGGCCAGCGTGAGGGCTTCCTTGATTTCCTCGGCTGAATTTACTTCTACAAAAAATCTGGCTTTTTTGTCAATTTGAAAGGTATTATATGGTTTTAAAGAAATGTTTTCTTGTATATTCATGTATGATTATTGCTTAGTAGTTTGATACAAAGCCTTTCAGTTGTAACGGAATAATTGAACTATTTATGCTCTTTTACCAAAGACTTTTGCGAATTAAATAAGATTTTAAAAAAAAGAAACCAGAATCCAAATAAAGATTTCTAGCAAGTATGAAAGAAATGATAATTAATGGCATTAGGATTCGACCTGGACAATCAATCAATATTGAAATTGCCATTGCCAGATTACCTACGCATACATTAATTGATCTCCCTGTATTTATCCGAAGAGCCAAAGAGGACGGACCAGTGGTCTTGATCAGCGGAGGAGTGCACGGAGATGAAATCAACGGAATAGTGGCTGTGAAGAGAATGCTCGAAGAAGACCTTTTTCAGCCTGTGCGTGGTACGATTATATATATACCATTAGTGAATGTGTATGGTTTTTTGAGCAATAGCCGAACGTTTCCAGATGGAAGGGACCTGAACAGGAGCTTCCCAGGAAATAATAAAGGGTCTCTTGCTTCTCAGATAGCCTATATCCTTACGACCCAGATTATCCCTGTGATAGATTTTGGGATAGATATCCATACAGGAGGACGAATGCTGGGGAATTACCCTCAAATAAGAGTGGACTTTAGGGATAAGGTGGGATTGGAAATGGCACAGGCATTTGGTGCACGATTTGTCCTGAATTCTTCACACATTGATAAGTCCTTTAGAAAGGAAGCTTTTAAGAAAAAGAAACATATTTTAGTTTATGAAGGCGGTGAGTCCATGCGATTGGATGAATTCTCTGTCGACGAAGCAATAAGGGGCACCAAGAGATTGTTGAGCCATCTTGGCATAATCGAAGAGGAAATATATCCAGAAGAGTCCATCATTATCAAGGAGAGCTCCTGGACCAGGGCCAAAATATCGGGGATTTTTACCCCTGCCGTGCAGATAGGTGACCAAGTGAAAAAGAGACAGGTGCTAGCGCGCATTTCAGATCCTTATGGTCAAGTGAAAGTACCAGTTAAAAGTAGCTCGAACGGGTTTATCGTAGGGCTCAACAATTCCCCGGTAGTTAATGCGGGTGATGCACTGTTTCATATAGGGAAAGATTAGGGGATGCGCCCCTTGCATAAATGTTGTTAGGCATTATTATTGTAAAATTCAAGATGATGACTTTTGACCATTATAAACAAATCAGGGAAAGAAGCGAATACCTTTGTTCCAATTTAGAAACAGAGGATTTTACCATTCAGGCAGCTGAACACGTGAGTCCAGCAAAATGGCATTTGGCACATACCAGTTGGTTTTTTGAGACCTTTGTGCTAAAATCCTTTCTTCCGGACTATCAGGAATTCCACCCGGATTTCAGCTTCTTTTTCAATAGTTATTACAATGCCGTAGGAGAGAGGACGGCCAGGCATCACCGGGGACTGATGACGAGACCCACTACCGAAGAGGTATTTGATTACAGGGGGTATGTCGATGAGCAAATGAACTTCCTTATCGATGGATACTTGACCGATGAAGTGATAGAGATTGTTTTATTGGGGCTTAATCATGAACAGCAACACCAAGAACTGCTCCTTACAGACTTAAAATATAACCTATGGCAAAACCCTCTTTTGCCAGCAGTCCTTAATATTAAGGAGTATCCAAAACAGCCAGAACGTAGATGGATACAAATTAAGGAAGGCGTTTACGAAATTGGCCACCAAGGAGAGGGGTTTTGTTATGACAACGAAAGGGCCAATCATAAGGTCTATTTGGAGAGTTATTCGATCGCCGATCGGTTGGTGTCCAATAAGGAGTACTTGAAATTTGTCCAAGAAGGGGGGTATGATCGCCCTGAATTTTGGCACTCCGATGGATGGGCTTGGTTGAAAGCGGAAGGAGTAAAGTCACCTTTGTATTGGCTGGTGAATAATGATGACAATTTTTGTTATACGCTGGATGGTAAGCGGGAGCTGGACCTAGAGGCGCCTTTGGCACACGTCTCCTTTTATGAGGCCGCTGCCTATGCCGAATGGGCGGGGTATCGTCTTCCCACAGAAGCAGAGTGGGAAGTGGCCAGTAGTGAGTTTTCGTGGGGAAAAAGGTGGGAATGGACCAATTCTGCTTATTTGCCCTATCCAAGATATCAAAAGGCGCCGGGGGCCATAGGTGAGTACAATGGGAAGTTTATGGTGAACCAAATGGTGCTCAGAGGAGCATCCGTCGCCACGTCTCCCGGACATTCCAGAAGTACATATCGTAATTTCTTTCACCCGCACTATCAGTGGCAGTTTACTGGAATTAGACTTTGTCAGAAAATAAACTAACCCAATATTTGATGGAATACGCAATAAATACCGAAACTGAGTTTGCCAGAGATGTTCTGGAAGGACTTACTGCTACAAATAAGCATTTATCGTCAAAATATTTTTATGACCAGCGTGGCGATGTTCTGTTTCAAAAGATCATGAAATTACCTGAATATTATTTGACACAAAAGGAGTTCTCCATTTTAGACCAATATAAAGACGCTATCCTCCAACCGTTTTTATCATCAGGACAGCCCTTCAATTTGGTGGAAATGGGGGCTGGTGATGGCTTGAAAACTAAAATCTTATTACGCTATCTACAGGATAGTGGCTGCAACTATACCTATTATCCGATTGATATTTCTGGGACAGTACTCGAACAGCTCAAATGTGATCTGAAACAAGACTTCCCCTCTATGTGCATCACACCGATCACAGGTACGTATAAACGGGCACTTGAAGAACAGAAATGGGAGGAAGGAAGGCGTAATTTGTTCCTTTTTTTAGGGGCGAATATTGGTAATTTTGATAGAGAGCTAGCGGTAAATATGCTAAGGCGCATTTCGGAAGCGTTGAATGCGGGGGATTATTTGTTGATTGGCTTTGACCTGAAGAAGGATCCAGAGGTGATCCTCCAAGCTTATAATGACCCTAAGGGAGTAACCCGTGATTTTAATCTCAATATACTTTCGCGAATAAACAAGGAACTTGGTGGGGACTTTGACCTTGCCAAATTTAAACATTGGCCCATGTATGACCCTCTGACGGGGGAATGCCGCAGTTACTTGATCAGCATGGAAACCCAAAAAGTCACCATTAGCGGATTGGACAAAGAAGTATATTTTGAAAAGGCTGAACCTATTCATACAGAAGTGTCAAAAAAATACAACAATTACGAACTTGGTCAGCTGGCAGAGGAAAGTGGTTTTGTGATAACGAGGGATTTTGAAGACAAAGAGCATTTCTTTACAGATAGCCTTTGGCAGAAGCAGTAAGGGTTTTGTTTCTTGTGGAGCTGATGGTTACCTTCGCGATTCGTTAAAGAAATACCTTATGCAAAGCAAGCCCTTTACCTATTTATTCTATGTGCAGTACCTTGGTTTTCGGTATCACGGTTGGCAGAAACAACCCGGGGTAAAGACTATCCAAGAAATGCTCGAAAGGAGTTTTAAAGGGTGGCTGGGACATGGGGAGTTTAAGCTTCTGGGTGCTGGAAGGACAGATGCTGGAGTGTCTTGCATCCAAGGGGCTTTCGAGCTTTTTTCAGCTTATGAGGAGCAGCTGGAGGGAATGGTGAAAGGAGTGAATGCTTTTCTTCCTGATGATATTCGCCTCCTATCGGCATCGACTATTGGGCCGGACTTTAACATTATTCAAGACGTTAGGGAAAAAGAATACCGTTATTATTTTTCTTTTGGAGAGAAACCTCATCCTTTTTCGGCTCCCTATGTAGTGGTATTTCCCGAAGTCCTTGACATTCCATTGATCCAAGAAGCGGCCCAACTTTTTGAAGGGATGAACGATTTTAGGAATTTCTGTACCAAACCGAAGCCTGATGCGGTGTTTTGTCGTGAAATCACCTCTTCATCCGTGACTGCATTTAAGCAGCCTGAATCCAATTGGGAGATTGAGTCTGCGATCTATTGTTTCAGCGTTAAGGGGAAAGGTTTTATGAGAAACCAAGTGCGGTTAATGATGGGGACACTCTATGATTTGGGGCGGGGGAAAATCACTATCCATGAGCTAGATCAAGCCCTGAAAGGGGCAAATGATGTGTTCCCGTTAAGTGAAAAAGCTCCAGCACGGGGATTGGTGTTGCAAGAGGTGCTATTCTAAAACAAAAGAGCCCTCTTCAATAGAAAAGGGCTCTGATGATCAAAAGTTGTTTTATCCCGATTTATCCAAAGAACTTTTTGAGTCCTTCGATTTTCTCTGCAAGAGAGGCTTCTACTTTTCTGTAGGCGTCTCTGTTTGGAAGGTGTTCGTTTACTGATATATAGTATTTGATTTTTGGTTCAGTCCCAGATGGTCGAGCAGAAATCTTGCTGCCATCTTCCAGATAGAATTGGATGACGTTGCTTTTGTCCATGACGAGGTCTTCTTCTGTTCCTTCTGCGATATTGTATAGTTTGCTTTCTTTTACATCGACCACTTTTACCACTTTGATGCCATTGATGGCTTCAGGTCTGTTGGTCCTGAACCCGTGCATCAGTTGCTGGATCTGCTCGGCACCGTCTTTGCCTTTTTTGGTAACGGAGATCAGCGACTCTTTGTAGAAGCCATATTCTTGGTAGATATCGGCAAGGACGTCAAAGAGTGTCATGCCTTTTTCTTTATAATAAGCTACCACTTCTGCCAGCATGGCACAGGCAGAAACGCCGTCTTTGTCTCGTACGGCATCACCTACCAAGTAGCCATAGCTTTCTTCTCCACCACCGATAAATTGCTTTTTGCCTTCAAGTTCACGGATGATGGCCGCGATGTTTTTAAAACCTGTCAATACCCTGTAGCAAGGGATGTTGAATCCGCGACAGATTTCCTCGATAAGTTCGGTGGTGACAATGGTATTTACCATGAATTGCTCTCCGGTAAAGAGGCCATGTTCTCTCCACTGGTTCAGTAGGTAATAGGTAAGGATGCTGCCTGTTTGGTTTCCATTGAGAAGCTCATATTCGCCTTTTTCATTGGGGATGGCAGCGGCATAGCGGTCACCATCAGGGTCGCAGGCAAGGACCAGCTCCGCATTGACTTCTTTGGCAAGCTTCAGTGACAGGCTAAGGGCTTCAGCTTCTTCTGGATTGGGATAAACCACTGTAGGGAAAGTCCCGTCAGGTTGCTCTTGTTCTTTTACGACATGTATGTTTTCAAACCCAAACGTTTTCAGGGCAGCAGGCACCATTTTTCCTGAAGCACCGTGAATGGGAGAAAATACGATGCACATGTCCCGCTGATTAAGAATGGCTTTGGGAGAAAGGCTGAATTTTTTGATCTCATTCAGGTAGGTCAGGTCCATCTCTTGGCCGATGTATTCGATCAACGCATCATTCTTGTCCCATTTTACATCATCGATGGACTTGATTTTCTGTACCTCCATGATGATGTTTTTGTCATGAGGTGCCACGATCTGTCCACCATCTTCCCAGTAAGCCTTGTATCCATTATATTCCTTTGGGTTATGGGAAGCGGTGATCATCACACCGCTTTTACAACCATAATGCCTGATCGCATACGATAGCATGGGAGTAGGGCGCATTTCTTCAAAATACTTCACCTTGATGCCATTGGCGGTAAGGACATTGGCAGTGGTTTCTGCAAAAAGCGTGTTGTTTATCCTAGAATCATGGGTGATGGCTACTTTTATTTCTTCACCAGGAAAACAGGCCAGCAGGTAATTGGCCAAACCTTGTGTGGCCATTCCTACGGTGTACACGTTCATACGATTAGAACCGATTCCCATTACACCGCGAAGACCACCGGTTCCGAACTCCAGGTCCTTATAAAAGGAATCTACAAGTTCCGACGAATCTGATGCGTCTAATAGTTGTTGGATTTTGCTTTTGGTGTCTTGGTCGATGTTGCTGTTTAGCCACGATTGGGCTTTACTGATAATGGATGCGTCTGTCATGTTTAGTAAAAAGCTTATAAATGAAATTCTAATTTAAGCATAAATGCTTTCAATGCCACTGTCCGGTTTGACAGATAATGAAAAAGTAAAAAAAAAATTACTTTTTGTAAACCATTGTATTTGACAAACAGTAAATCAATGGTGTGTTTTTAAGTAATCCTCATTCTTGTCTACTATCCATGGCTTCAAATTGCGCTTTAACCCGAACTTCAAGACATCGGAAAAAGTAACGTAAAGTAATCAACTTGTTTGATAACCACAATAGGGGAAGTTCCGTAATCAATTTACCAGAGCCTTAAAAAGCGAATTTTGTTTTAAAAAAAATAACTTATAGTCATTATAGGTGAAGGCCTTGGGGAGTGTCTCCAAAACCATTTCCCTATATAGAATTCCACTTGATAGGTGAAAAGTCGATTTTCACAGCGACGTAATTTGGGTTTATGTGCCTTCATACTGAGATCTTAGTAATGATAACATTTATATTGCTTCTTTGTTAAGCCGTCTTTTGCCTGATTTCCACCATAAAATAATTGGTTTATTTTTGTCTTATTTGGGTAGCTGTCAAAATATTTTGTGTAGGGGGAGATGATTTTTGAAATATTCAAGTTTTCTTGGCAGTTTTGATAGGGAAAGGTGTTTTTTAAGTTAGGTGAGAATTAGTGTTTGTTTTTGGAAACTCACCACGGATTATCTAATTTCATGCTTCATTTGAAAAAACAAGCAAAATAATAATGGATTTAAATAAGTTAGATAAGGACCTAACCGCTATTGTAGAGAAGAGAATCGAGCTCAGCAAGTTGACCTATGCAGATGAGGATTATGATGATATCGAAGAGGAAATGCATGATCTGGAAGACGACTTTAACGAGGAATATGGTGACGAATTAGAGGGAGAACTGGAGAAAATTTATGATAAGTTAGACTCAGACACTGATATTTTGCTTCCTTCTGCCTATCTGGCCAATAAATATACCCCAATGCTTCCTGATGCGAAGGGGGTAATCTCTTATGAAGTAAAAGGAAAAGAAGGTGTGCCGATCGAGTCGGAGCAGTTTGATGGTCAAGATGTGCGCATCATCATCATACCCAATCCCACGCGCTTTGTGATGCAGATCAATGGCGTCCCGATGAAGGACTTGTGGCGATCACGATAAATCAAAAAAAGCGGAATAGTGGTTTACATTATTCCGCTTTTTTTATGCTAAAGTGGTAAAAGAGTCCCTTTTAGGAAGTCGTTTTCAATGTGGTGATGCTTGCCATTTACCGTAATAGAGAAGCTTTTATGTGCAGGATTTGGTGAGGTCAGTGTAAGTCCGGAAGAGGATTTTATAAAGTACACTGGCACATCAGTTGAAATGGTCAATTGGCCGACCTTGAAGTCTTCATTTGGAGTCCATATAACGCCTGCCAAAACACCGTCCTCAAATTTGATCGCTTGTAGGTCTTCCGAATTGCTAATTACCTCCCAAAAAGGTTTGTTGTGAAGTTGTTCTGCTGCTTCCAAGGATGCTACATCCGCTACATAATAATCGAAACTTCCCTTTTGCTGCTTGATATAGGGGAGGAATACTTTTTTGCTATACGGATCTTCACCTTTATATTTAATATTAATATCTCCCCAAGAGCCTTTGTTTTCGGTTAATTTTACGCCTAGTTTTTGAGCTGAAGGTGAACCATATGAGAATCCACCATGGTACACCCATCCTGTGTTGGTAATGTCATGATCACCGCTAGTAGGAAAAATTTTCTCGCCAGATTTTACCCATCCAGCCCACAGGGACTGATCGAGGGAAGTTATCGATTCTTTTTGGGATGTTTGAAGATTTGATACCAATGCTATCATGACATTTTTATGCGTAAACCATGATTTTTGGGCAGAGAGTGTACTGTTGCCATCTTTATCTTCCAATTCATAGTCCATGACCGACACGCCCGTGCCCTCTGCAGAGAGGCTTCCTGTAAACGGCTTCCGGCTGTAATCCTCTGTTCCTTGGACAAATGTATATCCAGGCAATAAATTCCAATCCCAAAATGGCATTAGATTATAATATTCCTTTCCGTTTTTCAGAAAGTAAGTATTGCCATAGTTCATGAGTTTGCCCTTCTTGTTTTCTCCATTAATGCTCTCCACAGGGAGTGTCCTTTCGGAGAGTGTTTTTATGAAAAAACTGGCGTTTTCGGAGTGATGAGTGAGGAGGTCGGCCTTATAGAAAGCTTTGGAGCCTTTTGGAGTAATGGGGAGTGGCCCACTAAGGCTTTGCAGCATTCCTTTATATGGGGTGGGATTATTAGGATCAAGGTCCTTGAGGTAGTTGACGGTTTCTGTAGATACAGTACTTTTTAAGGAATTCCTTCTGCTGCACGCCCTGTCAATGGTAGGAGGGACGGTGTATTCTCCTCTCGCCATCCACCACATGCCTTCTGTCAGGAATTTCCGTAATATATCGACCTTCTCCTGCGGAAATGCATAGGATGTACCATCAAGTTCCCAAGCTATCCGCGCACTGATTTCTAAATAAGCACCGCCGTAGCTGAATTGCTGAAGGCGTTCTTCGTGGTGGTAAAAGCTATAGTCTTCTTGAATGCCAGAAGGAGCGCCTATCTGAATTTCATTGACGATTTTACCTATTGCCATTTTGGCCTTATTTTCATCATCCACGAGTAGGGCATAGTGTAATACATTGTCAGCCAGCCATATCAAGTTAGCACCTGCTTTATAAATCTTGACCTTTGAAGCATAATCCAAAATGTTCTGGAAATTGGCAGGGGTGAGCTTGTCTCCCAAAAGGATGGCTGTATTGAGCAATGATCTAGGAATGGACACTTCCATCGGAAACCAGTTCCTATTTACATACTGTGCGTTTAGCCAGTGGTCTAAAGATAAGTTGATGACGGTGATGAGTTGATCATCTTTGAAAAAATCGGACCTTGAATCAAAATAGGCATAACTCAGGTAAGAGATACGATAAATGTGTGTCGAGGGGTCCCAACCTGTTTTGTCTTTATCTTGGTAGTTGAGATCCTTCCATTTTCCAGTATTTTCATCAAAGCGATCGACAATATTGGAGACGTTGTTGTCTTTTACTTTGTTTTCCAGAAGAACCGAGCGGTATTTTTGAAGTATGATGTCTGCTTCATTGACCTCCTGAGCATGGCCAAAAGTATGGAGTAGGGATAAAAGGATGAGTAGTATGTTGGTTTTTACCGTGAAAGACATTAGTAATGGTTAAGATGCTAGGAATGCTATTCAGATGTAGTAAGATAATTTGACTGAGATTTTATTTTGCTTGCGATATCCGCTGAAAAAGCAAGAGCCCCCGTTCGGTTCATGTGGTTTGGGTCGTTATAGAACGTTTTGTTCTCGGTAAACATTGTGTCATTGAAATAATCCAGAAAGATGATGTCCTTTCTATTTTTGATATGTTCCAAGGTTTGTGTACTGATCACTTTTTCTTTGTAGTTAGGAGAGGTGACCACATATACTTGTGTCCCCCTATTTCGCAAAGAAGTAATAAATTCGTCAAAAAGCGCTACATATTCAGGGTTCAGTTGATTTTTCTCGTGAACGACTCTTTGCTTGTAATTTTTTGATTTCAACTTACCGTGCTTGGGTTTCCATCCGTCGTCTTCGATCTTGCCGTCCAATCCTTCGATGGCATAAGGTCGAAGGAGATAGTAATAAGATGAATTATAGGCGTACAAACTGGAGTAGTTTAAATAGGGCTCCGCGTATGAATTATGGTTCACGATACTTCTTACCGCTGAATGGTCCGTATAAAACGGCCTTAACAATCCTGCTGCTCTGTCAAAAAAAGGGTGTTCCTTTTCTGTATATTCCAAAAATATATCTTCCACATTGATGATGGCGATTTTTGGGGAGTGCCTTTGTGTGACGGCTCCATTTAGCGCATACATAAAAGGGAGGCTTTGTCCACCTCTGCCCGAATTCCAACAAGTAAGGCCCAAAGAATCTTCAAACACCTTGGGAGAGTAATTGCTTTCTGCCCTGGAGCTGCCATAGATAATGATATCATCTGTACAATCGGCTAATGTGTGTTGGATTTTGTAAAACCTTCCGTCAGGGCTGTTTTTTAAGGTGGTATCCAAGATGAGCCCCACTGTGTAATCTACCAATAGAAAACTTACTGAGATGATAACAAGGTTTTTGATTAACTTTTTCATAGCTCCAAGGTTTTAAAATTGAAAGTAGATAAACTGACTATTGTCAAACACCCCAAAGGTCGTGATGAAGACCATAAGCACTACTATGGCTGCATACCTAACGATAGGGCTCCGATGGTACAGGAATTGGTAATCGGGCTTGAATTCCAGTACATAATCATGGAGCATTAGGATAGAGAGCCCCATGAGCCCAAAAAGGAAGATGCCCTTGTCTCCAAAATACAGGCCGGAACCTTGGAAGGTGACGATCCTTTCTAGGACAGTCATGGCATCTCCGACTGAAGGCGCCCTAAAAAACACCCAGGCTAAGCAGGTAAGTGAAAAGACAATGAGCCAATTGACCGCTTTGGGAAGCTTGAACTTAAGCACGTATTTTTCCATAATTTGATAGAAACCATGGAGTGCACCCCAAATGATATATGTCCAGTTAGCCCCATGCCAAAAACCACTAATAATAAAGGTGACCACTAGGTTGACACCAGCGCGAAAATTGCCTTGCCGGTTTCCTCCTATTGGGATATAGACGTAATCTTTAAACCATGTGGAGAGGGAAATATGCCACCTGCTCCAAAACGACTTGAAGGATGTAGCGAAGTAGGGGCGACGGAAGTTATCCATCAAATGGAAGTCAAACAGCTTAGCGCATCCTATGGCGATAAGCGAGTAGCCTGCAAAATCACAATAAATCTGAAAGGCAAAGAATGCATGGGCGGTAAATAAAGTCAACCAAGAGTGCTGATCCAATAAAACATAGACATCATCTACATAGACCGCCAAACGATCCGCTACGACTACTTTCATGAATAAGCCCCAGAGCATCAGCTTGCCTCCTTCTGAAACCTTGTCATAGGAGAAATTTCGCTTCCTTGAAAACTGGGGCAGTAAATGACTCGCCCGCTCAATGGGGCCTGCTACGAGCTGGGGAAAGAAACTGACAAAAGTAAAAAACGCCACAATATCCTTTGTGGGCTCAAGCTTCCTTTTATAAATGTCAATGGTATAGCTCAGGGTCTGGAAGGTATAAAAACTAATGCCTACAGGTAAAATGATGTTTAGCCTGCTGGATTCCAGTGGTTTTCCGAGTAAGGTAAATGCTTCATTCAGGCTATCCAGGAAGAAATTGAAGTATTTAAAATAGCAGAGAAAACCAATATTGATAAATACACTTAGAAACAGCAGTAACTTTCGTTTGGATTCTTTAGTGGCTTTGTGGAGGTTAAGTCCAATGGTGTAATCGACAACCGAACTGAACAGTATCAGAAATAAAAATCTCCAATCCCACCATCCGTAGAAAAAGTAACTGGCTACTAGTAGCCAGATGTTTTGGCCTTTTACTGTGTTTTTAAGTACTAGCCAGTAAATAAAAAACACAATAGGAAGGAAGAATGCGAATTCTATGGAGTTGAACAGCATATTCGTGGTAATTTGTTAATAAAAAAAGCAATATGATTGTTACGAATGTAGTAAAAAGTATTTTAAAATGTAAAAAATGTATTTTAAATTATTAATAAAAAAGGCCAAGTTTTAAACTTGGCCTTTTTCCCCTTATTGATGTCTGACGGTTACCTGTATCCTAGCTTCGCTCTGACTCTGTTTAGCGTAGTTTGCGCTATTTCACGAGCTTTGGCTTCTCCTTCTGCCAGCTTGGCATCCAGTTCATCGAGGTTGTTCATATAATAATCGAAGATATCACGCTCCTTCGCATATTTTTCCATTATCAATTGCAAAAACTCTTTTTTAGCATGTCCATAACCAAAGTTCCCACCCAGGTACTTTTGTCGAAGCGAGTCGGTCTGCTCAGGTGATGCGATCAAACTGTAGAGCTTGTAGACATTACAAGTGTCGGGATCTTTAGGCTCTTCCAGCGGAGTGCTGTCTGTTACGATACTGTTGACATTTTTCTTGAGCTGTTTGGCAGGTAAAAAGATGTCGATATAGTTATTGTAAGATTTGCTCATCTTTTGGCCATCCGTGCCTGGGATGATCATGACATTTTCATTTACCCTGGATTCGGGTAATGATAGGATTTCTTCTTCCGTTCTGTGGTTAAAGGCACTGGCAATATCCCTAGTCATTTCCAGGTGCTGGAGTTGGTCTTTGCCGACGGGCACAATGTCTGCATCAAAGATCAAAATATCTGAAGCCATCAGTACAGGATAGGTAAAAAGACCTGCATTGATATCAGAAAGCTTATCGGATTTATCTTTGAAGCTGTGCGCATTGGCCAGCATGGGGAAAGGCGTGAAGCAGCTTAAGTACCAAGTCAACTCGGCTATTTCCGGTATTCTGGACTGACGGTAAAAGGTGGTTTTGCTAATGTCCAATCCAAATGCCAGCCAGGCTGCTGCCACTGCGTGCACGTTTTCTTTTCGTTGAGCCCCATCTTTGATAGTAGTCAGCGAGTGAAAGTCAGCGATAAAAATAAAAGAATCGTTATCGTCCTTTTTAGTAAGCTCAATGGCCGGGACGATAGCCCCTAGGATATTCCCCAAGTGAGGCCTGCCCGAACTTTGAATTCCTGTTAATACTCTTGCCATCGGTTAAATTTTTGACGCAAATTAAGGAAAATAGGACACAATTCGCCTGAATTTTACCGTTATTTGTGTGCATGAAAAATATCCTGTTCATACCCATTTGCTTACTTATTTCTGTTGGTTTTTCTTTACCTGTTCATGCTCAGGCGATTGCGGATTCTCCGCTGATCTGGGAAAGGCAAAAAGCCTCATTAGGCTCAGTCATGGAGGAATATGGAAAAGTCACCACAGAATTTTTTGTGGTCAATGACGGGACATCGCCTGTGGTCATTGAGGAAGTGGAGACGGACTGTGGCTGTACCACGGTAGATTTTATCACAGATACATTGCTGCATGACCAAATTGGGGCCGTCAAAGTGGATTATCAACCTACTGGTTTTGGTGGGACTTTTGAGAAAAAAGTGGTAGTAAAAACCAATATCAAACCTGCTGGAGATACGCTCTACCTAGAAGGGTTCAATATTCCTTATCCAGAAAATGTCGCTTCTTACTATGATTACAAGGTAGGAAATCTTGGTTTTAGGTTTAGCTCTATCAATATGGGAGAAGTCTTCACCAATGCACCAAAGGTGAAATATGTGGACTTTTATAATTTTAAAGATCTCCCTATCACCTTGGATGATGCTCACAGTGGATTACCTCCGCATGTAAAAATCAATATGATCCCCGCTATCGTTCCAGCCAAGTCACGTGGCCTGCTGGCCATCCAATATGATGGCGCGGAGAAAGATGACCTAGGCTTCTTCGATGAAGAGGTGACCTTTCAGATAGAATCCAGCGGTAATGAGGGGGTAGCGCTTAGACTGTTGACAACGGTGCAGGAGTACTTCGCGCCAGTACCAAAAAGTGAGGTTAATCAGGTGCCTAGACTTGGGGTTTCAGAAGTGGACGTGGATTTGGGGAAAATTTCCAGTAAAGAACTGGTGCAGCGTGAAATCACGCTCAGTAATATGAGTCCTGAGCCAGTAAATATACGCAAAGTCGTGACCAATTGTGATTGTATGCAGTTTGACTTGCCTACTTATGATCTTGAACCAGGAGAGAAGACCACCTTGAAGCTTAGCTTTGACCCTTCTGGCAGACTTGGAATAGACCATAAAATGGTGTCGATATTCAGTAATGATCCCTTGAATCCCACCAGGACCATAGTGGTGAAGAGCAGGATAGATTAGTGATTTCATTTAAACGCCGGGATTCCCGTAATTTCATTTCCTAAGATCAACAAGTGAATGTCATGTGTGCCTTCATAGGTGATGACTGATTCGAGATTCATCATATGGCGCATGATTGGATATTCTCCTGTGATTCCCATGCCACCGTGGATTTGCCTCGCTTCGCGGGCAATGTTCAAAGCCATGGCCACATTGTTTCGTTTGGCCAGGGAGATTTGTGCTGAGCTGGCCTTTCCTTCGTTTTTTAATGTGCCCAATCTCCAAACCAATAGTTGTGCTTTTGTGATTTCTGTAAGCATTTCAGCCAGTTTTTTTTGTACCAACTGAAAGGAAGCGATGGGCTTATTGAACTGAATGCGTTCCAGCGCATATCTTTTGGCAGATTCATAGCAGTCCATGGCTGCACCGATGGCGCCCCATGAAATTCCATACCTGGCAGCGTCCAGACACATCAGTGGTGCGCTAAGACCTGATTTTCCCGGCAACAGGTTTTCTTTGGGAATCTTGACATTATCAAAAACCAACTCTCCAGTACAGCTCGCTCTTAATGACCATTTATGATGTGTTTCTGGAGTGGTAAATCCTTCCATGCCTCTTTCCACAATCAAGCCATGAATCCGCCCATTTGGGTCCTTGGCCCATACCACAGCAATGTCCGCTTCAGGAGCGTTTGAAATCCACATTTTTGCACCGTTGAGCAAATAGTGGTCTCCTTTGTCTTCAAAATGGGTTTTCATGCCGCCAGGATCGGAGCCATGGTCTGGTTCGGTGAGACCAAAGCACCCCAGCCATTCTCCTGATGCTAGTTTGGGCAAGTACTTTTTACGTTGTTCTTCTGTTCCCATGGAATAGATGGGGTACATGACGAGTGAGCCTTGGACCGAAACAGTGGACCGCATACCCGAATCGCCTCGCTCAATTTCTTGCATGATCAGTCCGTAGGAAATATCGTCCAAGCCACCGCCTCCATATTCAACGGGAATCTGAGGGCCTAAAGCACCTACTTCGCCAAACTTCGGTACTATTTCGGATGGGAAATGGGCGTTTTGGGACCAGTCTTCGATATAAGGGGATATTTCTTTTTTGACAAAGTCCCTCATGGACTGCCGGATCAGTAAATGTTCTTCTGTCAACAGGTCGTCGATGCCATAAAAGTCCACACCTTCAAAGAGATCTTTTTTCGCAGAAGTGTTTTGAGTTTGAAATGACGACATATAATTTTGGTTTATTGGGTTTTTAGACGGAATTTTGCACTTTATATTTTGGCAACTATTTCTCTAAAGCTTCTAAAAGATAGCCAAGAAGTTTGAAAAAAAGACAGCTAAGCTGCAAAATAATCCATGAGCAAGGAGCAACCACCTAAAGAGATCATCGAGAAAATTCAATTGTTACATGAAAAGTACAAAGCCTCTGGTCAGGATATGCTGTCTTACTTGGAGGGGCTATTGTATGCCGATTACCTTACTTACTGGGACTATATCAACCTCGACACGCTGCTGACTTTGCAGCAGCCAAAGACGTCTTTTAAGGACGAAAAAATCTTCATTATCTACCATCAGATCACGGAGCTTTACTTTAAGCTGATCATATGGGAGCTGGAGCAAATATGTGAGCAAGAAGACATGAACAAAGCTTTCTTAAAGCAGCGTTTGGAACGGATCATCATGTACTTTGATCAGTTGATTTCTTCTTTTTCGGTGATGTGGAAGGGAATGGAAAAGGAACAATTTCTGAAATTCAGGATGTCATTATTGCCATCAAGTGGGTTCCAGAGTGCCCAGTACAGGATCATTGAAATCATGGCCACCGAGATCCAGTACCTGGTGAATCTCCAGGAAAGGGAGGATTACAGTGATATTAACCTCACCAACGTGGACAGTCTTTTTGATATTCTTTATTGGCAGTTTGGGGCCAAAGAGCTGGCGACGGGTGAGAAAACCCTTACCTTGAAGACATTCGAAGAAAAATACGGGAAGCAGCTTAAGGAACTCATTCTAAAATATAGAAAGAAAAACTTATGGAAGATCTATCAGCACTGTCCTGAGATCGACGATGAGCTGACCGATTTGATGAGGACATTAGACCTTAAGGCAAATGTCTATTGGCCACTGGCACATTATAAATCTGCGGTGAGGTACCTTCACAAGGCCCCCGAGGATATTGCTGCTACAGGAGGGACCAACTGGCAGAAGTACCTTCCACCCCGCTTTCAGAAAGTTGTTTTTTATCCGGAATTATGGTCAGAAAAGGAAATCCAAGAGTGGGGAAAAGGATGGGTGGTCAAGGAGGTCTTTGGCCAAGATGAATAAAAAATGGTCCATTGACGGGTAAGTTGTCGGCCGGTTCAGTTGGGCTTTAGCCCTTGGTGCCATTAATGTTAAAAAGGAGAAAGTCTCACATCATGAAAAAGGAAATACAGCTTAGGCTTAATCCAGAAGTGGCTTTTGACGAGAAGCAGTTCGTAGAAGCAGTTTGTCGTGCAGAGGGACTCAGTCAAGCAGCGGATCGTATAGAGGTCAGGACATTGAAACGCTCCATAGATGCAAGGGGGCGAAAGGTGAAAGTCAATGTTTCTGCGGAAATCTATATCAATGAAACACCCCCTTCGCGAATTACAGCAACCAAAGACTACCCAAACGTACATCATGCCGATCCAGTCATTATCGTTGGAGCTGGTCCGGCAGGGCTTTTTGCGGCTTTGCGGGTCATAGAGTTGGGAGGCAAACCCATTGTCTTGGAGAGAGGTAAGGATGTAAGGACGAGACGGAGGGACTTGGCTGCGATTAATAAAGACCATGTCGTCAATCCAGAATCTAATTACTGCTTTGGTGAAGGAGGGGCAGGCACCTATTCGGATGGAAAACTATATACCCGATCAAAGAAGCGAGGGGATGTTCGCAGAATACTGGAAATAATGGTCGCCCATGGAGCCAGAGAAGAGATTTTGGTAGATGCACATCCGCATATTGGCACCAATAAACTTCCCCAATTGGTAAGTGATTTACGTGAAAGTATTTTGAGAGCAGGTGGAGAGATCCATTTCGATACCAAGGTGGTGGATTTTATAGTGAGCGATGGCCAGATGAAAGGTGTGGTAATAGGAGAAGGGGAAAAGATCACTGGCCTCGGGGTGATTTTGGCAACCGGGCACTCTGCACGAGATATATTTCAATTGCTCCACAAAAAGGCCATTCTTGTGGAGGCCAAACCATTCGCACTAGGGGTTAGGGTAGAGCATGACCAACAGTTAATAGACCAGATCCAATACCATTGTTCGGGAGAAAGGGGAGCCTACTTGCCTGCTTCTTCCTATGCACTGGTGCAGCAAACGGATTTTGATGGAAAACAACGCGGTGTCTTTTCTTTTTGCATGTGTCCTGGCGGATTTATCGTTCCTGCTGCCACATCACCAGGCGAATTGGTGGTGAATGGGATGAGTCCAAGCAGGCGGGACAGTAAGTATGCCAATTCAGGAATTGTATCAGCAGTCGAGTTGGAGGATATTCCTTTGGAATACCAGCAATATGGGCCTTTGTCAGCGATGATGTTCCAGGCTGATATTGAGCAGGCCGCTTGGAAGGCTGCAGGAGCCACACAAGTCGCTCCCGCTCAGCGCCTGGAGGACTTTGTGAATGGGAAAGATAGCCAGTCGCTCTTGGATACTTCTTATCAACCGGGGCTCACAGCGGTAAACATGACCAAGGAAGTTTTGCCGGATTTTATTGCTTCAAGGTTAAGGCAAGCGTTTAAAGGGTTCGGGAGGAAGATGAAGGGGTACTTGACCAATGATGCCCAGATAATAGGGGTGGAGAGCAGGACATCCTCGCCTGTAAGAATTCCTCGTGACAGGGAATCTTTTGAACATACTGAGATAAATAGGTGTTTTCCCTGTGGGGAGGGTGCTGGCTATGCAGGTGGCATTGTTTCTGCTGCAATGGATGGAGAGCGATGTGCAGAAAAACTAATGGAAAAATATGGCTGATAAACCAATGAAAAAGACCGTAATCATAGGGGCGACGAATAAGTCCGGTAGGTATGCTTTTATGGCAGCAAAGATGCTGGCTGAGCATGGTCACACTTTTGTTCCCCTGAGTATCCATGATGGCGAAGTATTGGGCGAAAAAATCCTCGATCTCAAAAGTAAACCTGCTATTCCTGATGTGCATACCGTAACAATGTATGTCAACCCCGCCCACCAAGAGGAATGGGAAGATTATTTGGTTTCGTTGGGGCCAGAGAGGGTGATTTTTAATCCTGGATCTGAAAACCAATCATTTATAGACCGGTTGGAGAAGGCAGGAATCGAGGCCGTAGAGGCTTGTACTTTGGTAATGTTAAGAACAGGGCAATTTTAGCTTGATTCCCCGAACAATGAAGGGTGATTTTTTGGGCTTTTCTCGCTGTTTTGTGCCAAAAATGTCGTATTATTAGAGGCTGAAACAGAAATTGAAGTAAGGGGATTTAATCCTCTTTATTCTTTTATAAATCCAATTATGAGTAAAGAACAAGCGTCGAATTTAGGAGATTATTCCGCAGGGAATATTCAGATTTTAGAAGGATTAGAAGCGGTAAGGAAAAGACCTGCCATGTATATTGGTGATGTGGGGGTAAAAGGCCTCCATCACCTTATTTGGGAAGTAGTCGATAACTCCATTGATGAGGCCCTTGCCGGGCATTGTGATACGATTAATGTCACGATACTAGAGGATAATTCTGTTCAAGTGGAGGATAATGGTCGGGGGATTCCGACAGACATGCACGAAAAAGAAAAGCGGTCTGCACTGGAAGTGGTCATGACCGTTCTCCACGCAGGAGGGAAGTTTGATAAGGACACTTATAAGGTTTCCGGTGGTCTGCACGGTGTGGGGGTTTCCTGTGTGAATGCTCTTTCTATCCACCTAAAGGCTACTGTTTATAGAAACGGCAAGGTATTCGAGCAGGAATATTCAAAAGGCATTCCACAAACCCAAGTGACGGAAGTTGGAGAAACGGATCAGAGAGGGACGGTCATTCACTTTGTGCCGGATGGAGAGATTTTTAATATCACGGAGTACAAATATGAAACCATAGCCAATAGACTTAGAGAAATGGCCTTCCTCAATGCAGGGATAAGGATATTCCTTAAGGATATGCGAGAACTGGATGAAGAAGGAAACCCTAAATCGGATGAGTTTTTCTCGGAAGGTGGTTTGGTAGAGTTTGTAGAATACCTGGATGAGACAAGAGAAAAAATCATCCAAGAGCCAATTTATATCGAAGCTGAGAAAAACGGCGTCCCTGTCCAAGTAGCCATGAGCTACAATTCTTCCTTTTCTGAGAATGTCGTTTCCTATGTCAATACCATCAACACTTACGAGGGAGGCTCGCACGTGTCTGGGTTTAGAAGGGCACTGACTCGTACGCTAAAGGGGTATGCTGACAAATCCGGAATGCTGGATAAGGTAAAGATCGACGTTTCTGGCGATGATTTCAGAGAGGGGCTTACCGCTGTAATCTCCGTCAAAGTGGCCGAGCCGCAGTTTGAAGGACAAACAAAGACCAAACTCGGAAACTCTGATGTGGTAAGCGCTGTGGACAATGCTGTGTCAGAAGTGCTCCAGTATTGGTTAGAAGAACACCCGAAAGAAGCCAAGGTCATTGTAGGTAAGGTCGTGCTGGCCGCTCAAGCTCGTCATGCTGCCAGAAAGGCACGTGAGATGGTGCAGAGAAAGAATGTGCTGGGTGGTGGAGGACTTCCAGGAAAATTGGCGGATTGTGCCAATACCAATCCTGAGGTCTGTGAGCTTTACCTAGTGGAAGGTGACTCCGCAGGTGGATCTGCTAAGCAAGGCCGGGACCGTGATTTTCAAGCGATTTTGCCACTTAAAGGTAAAATTCTGAACGTGGAGAAGGCGCATGAACATAAAATTTATGATAATGACGAAATAAAAAACATTCTTACCGCTTTGGGCGTTAAGTTTGGAACGGCTGAGGACGAGAAGGAGCTTGACCTTACGCATTTACGTTATCATAAAATCGTCATTATGACCGATGCCGATATTGATGGGTCTCACATTAGGACGTTGATTTTGACCCTTTTCTTTAGGTATATGAGGTCGTTGATCGAAAATGGCTATGTGTACATCGCCTTGCCTCCGTTATACTTGCTCAAAAAAGGCAAGGATGAACGTTATTGCTGGAGCGAGGACGAACGTGTCAAGCTTACCAAAGAAATGACGGGTGATGGCAAGTCGGACAATATTGGTATCCAGCGGTATAAGGGTCTGGGTGAAATGAATCCTGAGCAGTTATGGACCACTACCATGGATCCGCAAAGCCGTACTTTGAAACAAGTGACCATTGATTCTGCCGCAGAGGCCGATCATTTATTTAGCATGCTGATGGGCGATGAGGTAGCTCCTAGGAGGGAATTCATCGAGAAAAATGCAAAATATGCTAAAATTGACACCTGATTTGAAAGGTTAATATAAAATTAATTTTCAGGGGCTATATGCCCCTTTTTACTTATATTATTTTTGCATTTTTATCAGTATTTTTCCAGTGCCGGATATAGGTAAAATGCGATACTAAAACGGGAGGTTTTAATAAGCTTCGGTTACAGGGCATTGGTTTGGTTATAAAAGAGAAAGAAAATATGGAGCAGCATACTATGGAGACTTTAGAGAGAGATAGAATGGACGTTAAAATCCAAAGTAGTGATTTGATCAGTAGAGATTTGAGCTGGATCAAGTTTAACTACAGGGTGCTGGACCAGTCTCAGAAATTATCAAGGACGATTTTTGAAAAGCTCAAATTTTTGGCAATTACTGCTTCGAATTTAGATGAGTTTTTTATGATCAGGGTGGGATCTTTATATAACTATCTTGATTATGATAAGGAGCGAATCGACTATTCCGGTTTGAGGGAAGATCCGTTTAAGGCCAAATTAATGGATGATGCACAGGGTTTTCATTTTGCCCAACATGATCATTTTCAGCATGAAATCCTCCCCAAGACCAAGGAGTCGGGTTTTGAATTGAGCAATGTCAAAAATCTCGACACTGATGAACAGGAAATCATCAAGGAATACTTCTTTAAGGCAGTGTATCCCATGTTGACCCCGATGGTGTTTGATGGTTATCATACCTTTCCGATCCTGATGAACAAGCTTCTGATCTTTGGGGTAGTGACCATTAACCCAGGAGACAAGAAAGACAATAGGAAACTTTCCTTTGTGCAAATACCCTCCAACATACCACGTTTTTTTGAAATAGAACGTGAGGATGAGGTGGTCTATATCCCCATAGAGGAGGTGATCAGGGAGCACATTGTTTCCTTGTTTCGTAACGTGATCATCGAAAGTATAAATCTCTTCAGAATCATTCGTAATGGTGATTTTACCTTGGAGGAGACGGAAGACATGGATTCCAATTTCTTGGAGGAAGTGAAACGTAAACTGAACGAACGTAAAACAGGGCGAGTGGTACGTGTCGAAGTAGAGGAGGGGTATAGCAAATGGATGATGAATTTGCTGAAAGATCGTTGGAATATCCAGAATGATTCCATATTCAAGATAAAGAAGGAAAGCATGCTGGATTTTACCAGTTTTTGGCAGATCATAGGAAACAAGAGGTTCAAAGACCGAATTCCACAGCCTCCAATGCAGGTGCCACCTTTAAGTTATCCGCTTACCGGAAGTCAGGATGTCTTCCAGGTCTTGAAGCAAAAGGATGTGTTGCTACACCATCCTTATAATAGTATGGAGCCTATTTTAGACCTTATCTACAAGGCGGCAGAAGACCCTAATGTGATGGCCATTAAAATGACCATTTATAGGTTGGCAAAACATTCAAGGATCACACAGGCACTGTTGAAGGCTGTTGAAAACGGAAAGCACGTTTCGGTACTGTTTGAAGTTAAGGCCCGATTTGATGAGGAAAACAATATGCAGGAAGCCAAAAGGCTACAGAAGGCAGGTTGTTTTGTGATTTATGGAGTGAGTAATTTTAAGACGCATACCAAGTTATTACTTATCGTCAAAAAGGATGAAAATAAGGTGACTAGGTTCGTACACCTTGGTTCTGGCAACTATAATGAAGATACGTCAAAACTTTACACGGACCTGGGGCTACTTACTACCAACGAGGTTTTGGCCAATGATGTGTCTGAATTCTTTAATGTAATTACAGGTCATTCCATGCCCTCAAATTACAAAAACCTGATCACGGCTCCGCAGGGCATGCGTAAACAGCTTATCGAATTCACCGAACATGAGGCCGAGAATGCTAAAAGAGGGTTGCCTTGTGGGATTGTGATCAAAGTGAATAGTTTGGAAGACAGTGAGATTATCTATGCCCTTTATCGCGCCAGTCAGAGTGGTGTTTCCATCAAATTGATTGTGAGGGGTATTTGCTGTTTGAGACCTGGTAGGAAAGGCTTGAGCGAGAATATTGAAGTTTATTCCATTGTAGGGGACTTTTTAGAGCACAGTAGGATCTATCATTTTCACAATAATGGAGATTCTAGGACCTATGTAGGAAGTGCTGATATGATGGTCAGAAGCTTTGAGAAAAGGCTCGAGTCCCTTTTTCGGGTGCAAGATTCTTTCTTGGAGAAACAGTTGAAAAACATATTGGCTTATAACCTAAAGGATAATGTGAATGCATATATCATGCAGGAGGATGGGTCATATCTGGCAAAGTCACCAAAAGAAGGAGAGGCTGAGTTTAATATCCATAAGGAATTTTACAGGGTCACCCATGATATTGTGGACAATGTAAAATTGATCTAAGAAAAAGACCGGGTGAAAATCCGGTCTTTTTTTATAATGATAATTTGCTTTTGTTTTTTTCGTACAGCACATTCATCACGCCGTCTTTTAGCCCCACATCCGGGACAATCATCCTTTTTGCATTGGCTGCTTCCATGGCCGCAAGATAGATGAGAGCGGCAGGAATGATGACATCTGCCCGGTCTGGGTTAAGGTTAAGGATGTTTACCCGCTCTTCAAAGGTAAAGGAGGCAAGGTATGCTTGGATTTCCTTTATTTTATCAATGTCCAGGTATCGCTTGTTTTTTCTGGGAGCAGAGAGTTCAAAAATTTTGTTGATATTGCCACCTGTCCCGATACAGGTGATGTTGTGTTTTTTGTCTACATTTTGTTGGATAAAACCCTGCATTGCTCGCCATACTAATGGGGATTTTTTATGGTCAAGAGACCTGACAGAGCCGATTTTGAACGATTTGGAAGCAACTTTTTGATTGTTTTGATAGATGTTTAGCTCAGTGCTTCCTCCCCCTACATCGATGTGCAAATAAGGTTTATGGTCAATGTAATTCCGTAGGGCAATATTGATCAGGTCGGCTTCTTTGTTTCCATCGATGATTTGGATTTTCAAGCCGATTTTGTGCTTTACCTCTTGCGCTATTTGGCGTCCATTTTCAGCTTCTCTCATGGCGGAAGTTGCGCATACCATATAATCATCTACTTCATACAGATCGATGAGCAATTTATATGCTTTCATCAGTTTGATGAATTTTTCCCGGCTGCCTTCACTAATGGATTTACTGTGAAAGACATCTTTCCCAAGACGCAGTGGGAAGCGGACGTATTCTAGCTTTTTAAAATTAATTTGTTCGTTATAGTGCGTGATGTGGGTGATTTGGAGCCTAATGGCGTTAGACCCAATATCTACTGCTGCTAACTTCAAGATGCAATTAGGTTAGTGGTTTTGTTATTTGTATTGGACGATTACTTCTACGACAAAATTATAAAAAGTAAGGGAAAGTCATTTTCTTTTTTACAATCAACCACTATTTTTTACGTGAAGTAAACATATACCCCCTCCCTCATGCAAGTACCAAAACAATCAATGTTCCTCGGTCAAAGTCAATCAAAAACGGGGCTCTTAACCTCAGTTCGATTATAAAACCGTTTCCGTACCGCACGGGATATGCACTGCGAGCCTGTCTGATGCCAAGGCAGGCCTGTCTGGAGCCAAAGGCAGACAAGTTCGCAACGTTTTTAATACTTAAAATAAGTCGAGCTCAGGTTATAAGGCTTTATTAGTAAGCAAATAACCTAGCAAATAGTTGATTGGCTTTTTAATGGTATAGTTTCAGGTCTTAAGAGGCTTGTTTATGTGCTCTGTAACGAATAAGCGAAAGTGTGATACATATGGCCAATATAAAGCCCACCACGAGTAAGGACATAGTGCTAGGGAAATGATACAGAGGAGCGATGACCATTTTTATCCCGATAAAAACAAGTATAAATGCCAAGCCATGTTTGAGGTAATAAAACATATCAAATGCTCCTGCTAGAAGAAAATACAGGGCACGGAGACCGAGGATGGCAAATATGTTTGATGTATAGAGAATGACGGGGTCATTGGAAATAGCAAATATGGCTGGAATGGAATCCACGGCAAATAAGAGGTCGGTAAACTCTATCACTGCTACCACCACGAGCAACTGCGTAGCGAAACGTTTTCCGTTTATACGTGTGAAGAAACGGTCTCCGTGAAAATGAGGGTCTACTTTGAAAAGTTTGTGGATGAGTTGGGTGCCAATGGAATGGGAGTAATCACCAGTTTCTTCTTTTTCAGGCTGCCATGATTTCCATCCCGCATAAATAAGGAAGAGTCCAAATAGTGTCATAACCACATTGATCTTGAGGGTATGCCCAGCAATATGGATAGGAGGAAGGTAGCTAAGCTCTATCAGTGTGACACCAAAGAATATAAAAATGGCCCGCATAAAAATGGCTCCCAGGATGCCGTAAAAAAGCACTTTGTGCTGATAAGCATCTGGAACTTTAAAAAACCTAAATACCATGATGAACACAAAAAGGTTGTCTACGCTTAATGCTTTTTCGATCAGAAATGCCGTGTAATACTGGGAGGCTTTGTCAATCCCCATGTCCCAATAGATGTACAGTCCGAACAGCACACCAAGTCCAATCCACATAATGGACCACTTGAGGGCTTCTTTGATACTGACTTTATGCGACTTTTTATTGAAAATAAAAAGGTCTACCAATAGTAATGCGATAATGAGGATGCCAAAGACCAGTAAAGTGGTGCCTTCTTGTTGGATGTATTTCACAGCTGGATGTGTTTATTTTGCAAAAGTAGGTAATTTATATTGTTGGTTAAATTCGTTTTATGCTTGTCGTTATCGCCTGCCCCGATAGCTACCGGGAAGGTTTGAAACAGCAATAGATGTGCTAATGCATATTCATGGTTGAAGTATATTTTCCCTAAAAAGGGAAGAACATTGGGATGCAAATAGTAGCAATGATCCAATAAAGAATGTTTAACGGGGTACCCACCTTTACATAATCCATGAACTTGTAGTTTCCAGGTGTGTAGATCATCGTGTTGGTTTGATACCCCATTGGAGTCATAAAACTCAACGAAGCAGCAAATGTAACTGCCATTAAGTATGGGCGGTCACTGACCTCCATGGTATTGGCAATACTTATTGCTATGGGGGCTAGCAGAGCCGCCGTGGCATTGTTTGACATGACATTGGTCGAGAGGAAGGTGACCAAGAAAACAGCACTCATGATAGTTCTTGGGCCATAGCTACCCAACTGATCCACTAAGGTCGTGGCCAAAAGGCTGGCTGCACCGGTTTTTTCTAAGGCTGTGCCCATGGACAATATCCCAGCCAGCATAAAGAGGACTTTCCAGTCTATGGACCGGTAAGCTTCTTCAGAGCTGATGGATTTAAATAGGATTAAGAGGACTACGCCCAGAATTGCGGCAATGGGAATTGGTAGCCATTTAAGTGCCGCTACAGTGACTACTGCGACGACGATAAAGAGGGTAAAGGCGATTTTTTTCCAGACCATCCTTGGTGTAGCGTTCTCGGAAATGACAAGAAGATGGTCACTTCCCTTTAACTGATCGACCATTTCTTCATCGCCCCGTACCAATAGCACATCGCCGGCAGAGATCTTTGTGTTTTTTAATTTTGTATGTAGGATATCATTCCGGTGCCTTATGGCCAGCACGGTCAGCCCAGGATAAGTCCTTCTGAAATCAATGGACTTTACCGTGTTATTGATAAGGCTGGAGTTGGGAGGGACGACCATTTCATAGAGTTTGTGTCCTTGGGAGCGGAAGTCTTCATCTTTTAGTTTTAGGTCTATTTTGAGCTCTATCCCTTGGATATTGCGTATTTGCGTAAGGGTGTCTTTGTCACACCTCACCCGGATGGTGTCTTCTTCTCGGATGACGGTGTATTTATAGGCGTTGATCACCTCTCCGGTTTTACGGATGATTTGGATGGGATCCATGTTATAGTCTGTGAACAAGCGCGACATCTTTATGGATTTTCCGGTATCCTCAAATTTTTCCGTGACAAAGATTTCCGTGATATAGTCTCCCATGTCGAAAGTTTCGGAAATGTCACGGCTAGGCTGTCTTTTAGGAATGATCCATTGGCCAATAAGCACCATATAAGCAATGCCAGTGGCTAGAAAGACCAGTCCCATTCCACTCATTTCGAATATTCCAAAAGGCTCCACTCCATGGCTTTGTGCAATACCACTTACGAGAATGTTGGTGCTAGTGCCCAGCAAGGTACAGACGCCTCCCATAAGTGCCCCGAAGGAAAGCGGCATTAGTAACTTAGAGGGTGCGATACCAGTGTCCTTGGCGATTTTGAGCACAGCGGGCATCAGTAAGGCTACTACAGCGGTATCATTGATGAAAGCGGAAAGTACACCGGAAAAAACCATGAGGGCAAGCATGAATACAAATTCACTTTTCCTCCTCATCCGTAGGAACATAATATTGACCGTATTAAGGGATCCCGTCCTGAAAACAGCAGCACTGATGACAAACATGGCTCCTACAGTGATGGTAGCGGGATTGCTAAAGCCTGCCACGCCTTCTTCAAACGTAAGGATACCGGTCACCATGAACGATACCATTACCATTATCGAAACCGTATCAATCGACCATTTTTCAGTGAGAAACAAGACCATCGCTATCGCTACGATAGCGAGTACTGTGATGATTTCGGCTGTCATAGGTTACATTTTAGCATAGTGGCCCCGTTTGATTTTCCTTTTGATAGTGAAGAAATTAATAAATCCAACCACTAAAAATACGACACTAATTACAAAGGAAATATACCCAAGACCTTTTATATTTTCTAAGTCTTCTACCTTGACCAAGGCGGTGCCACTGACCAAAAAATAGAGACTCGTTCGGATATAGGAAAGTAATGTTCTGTCATTTGCTAGTTTTGTGCGCTGGCGAGCTAGATAATCTCTTACTATTAATTCATTTTCAGATTCTTTTTCCATAATTTTGGAGCGTATATTTATTTTAATATCATAATAAATCTATTAATAATGTTTTTTTCAAAGAAGAAATTTATCGCTGTTTTGTCATTCACCTCTTTGCTGGCAATGGGAGCCCATGCACAGGATCTAACGGACAGTGTTTCCCAAGTCGCCTCAGACACATCCTATTGGACTAAAGAGTTTTCTGCTGGCCTTAACTTTAACCAAGGGGCTTTCAGTAGTAACTGGTCTGCCGGTGGTGTGAACTCGGTGGCACTAGGAGCTATATTGAAAGGAAAAGCCAATTACGCCAAAGGAAAATGGAGCTGGGATAATCAAATGGAACTCTTGTACGGTGTGGTCAAGAATGAAGGAGAAGTTGGAAGAAAGTCCAATGATAGGATATTCTTGGATTCAAAAGTGGGTTATAGTGTTTCAGAACACTGGGACGCCTATTTCTCCGCAAACTTCCTTTCCCAGTTTGCCAATGGGTATAATTACGATGAAGACCCTAGGACATTGATTTCCGGATTTTTGTCTCCAGCATACCTGACGACTTCTCTTGGTTTTGAGTATAAGCCAAATGATGACTTTGTGTTGAGAATAGGGCCCTTGTCTCCAAGATGGACTTTTGTGAATGACTTATCCATTGCTGACAATGTAGAGGAAAATTACGGTGTGCCAATTGGTGAAACGGTAAGAACAGAGTGGTTGGCAATGCAGATTTTTGCCGAGTGGGACAAGGACATCAGTGAAAACTTCAATATTCTGTCCAGGTATCAGATGTATGCCAATTATGAAACATTGTCTTTTAAGGAAATTGACCACCGACTAGATGTAACCCTTACTGCAAAAATCACAGAAATCATCAGCGTGACATTTACGAGCATTAACCTATACGATTATGATCAGGATCCAGGTATCCAATATAGCCAAGGTTTGTCCTTAGGACTACTGTACAAAGTGAGCAACAAAAAAGAGTAGATAACATTCCTTTTTAGATAAATATTTTGTTTGTTGCAAGAATTTATTATTTTTGTTTAACTGTGGTAGTTAAATAATAGTTGGTTTAGTTTTCAAAGTAAAGAGCAGGGGACATTTCCCTGCTTTTTTCTTTATTATAACGGTTTAGCAAAATATTCAAATTAGATAACATTTTTGACCTCAAATTTCAAGGAACTAGCAATTTCCTTTTTGGGGTAATATTCGGTACACTTTTTTAAATTTATTTTCCCTGTAGATTATTTTCATTAATGCTCCAAAAGCATGGCTTGGGCCGGTTTCGTTCTGACGGGTGCTCGACAGGTTTACTTGGTTTTTCCAGTTTTGGAGCAGACAACAAGACATCGAAACAACAGTAACCTGATCTGCCGTGGGACACTCACGCCTGGTTCCATTAGCTGCCGACTTGAGCCTTATTCAATCCGGAATATGCATAAACTGGGTTCAAGATCCATTCTTAACCAAAGCTCTTACAAATTGGAGAGGTGTTTTTGGCAAAATCATAGCCTTCTTGCCACCAAGTTCTCATTTGGTTGGGGTCAAAGATCAGTGAGTTTTCTGTGAGGACTTTTGGAGGATAGTAAAAATTCAACTTGACCTGTTTTTGGGAGCCTTGGAGCTTTCCGATTGTGATGTCGTCGTTGGATATTTGATTGAGCATAAAGTCAAAAGTCCTAGTGGTAAGTTCTAAGGCGTTTTTTACTGGGTTTTTTGGAGAGGTAGGTTTATTGGTTTTGAGGACGATAATGTCGATTTCTTTTGCTCCTCTTCTGATGGATTCCGATATGGGAATAAGGTCCGCCATTCCGCCATCTGCATACTCCATATTGTTTTTTTCTACTAGGCTCATGAAGGGTACCATATTGGCAGAAGCCCAGATCCAGTCACAGAAATCATGATAGGCACATTCTTTCAAGGACTTATATTCAACTTGATTAGTGCTTAAATTGGACACAGTAATGACCACTTCAGCACTGTTGGCTTTCATTTTTTGGAAGTCATTTTTGCTAATGCTCTTTGCGATGAGTTTGCGTAAGTTGCTGGTGTCACCAAATGTTTTCTTTTGCTGCACAAACATTTTGATGATTCCCCAGTGGTTGATTCGACTTCTAAAGGTGCCGTCTTCTTTGGTGATGATGAACGGGCAGATCTTAAAGATGTCTTTTTGCGTAACAGTGGTATAAACGTTTTTGATTTTCTCTATATGATCGATAGATAGGTGGGGAATAAGGAGGCTGCCCGTGGAGGTGCCTACGAACAAGTCATATTCCAATTTACATTCTCTTAATAAAAATTCAGCTATACCGCCGGCATAAGCGCCTTTGCTGCCTCCTCCTGAAATTACCAATGCACGCATAAAAAAGGTTGATTGATTTATAAACGAATGTACTTGTCCAAGCACTGGAGAGATTTCCGGTAGGTTGGACAAGTACTGGTTATAAATTTACTGTTTTGCTGCGAAAAGCCAACTATGAAGATTGATGTTGTTCTCTTAATAGGTCATTGATGGTTTTTACGGGATTAAAAGTGGCAAGAGGGACTTCTACGAAGATAGAGTTCCAGTCAGCCATAGATCCGTTCCACAATCCCGGCAACTCTTGGGCTTTCAGGTCTTTTCCGTTTTTGGATTTTTGGGTAATAAAACCTGTTTCTGGGTCACGATACTGTAGCAGGTCAAATTTATTTCCTTCGTAATCTTTTACTCCACACACCAAGTCTGTAGGGTTAAAGTGTGATGAGCTTCGGAATATTTTGGTGGTTTTGCTGTCATTGAGATCCAGTTGGGCCGTTTCGCCAATTTGTAGGGAGAATGAGCCGTCTTTATCCTTTACCCAGAATGGCCCTCCGCCCGGTTCGCCAGTGTTTTCCACCATTCCACAGACACGAAGTGGGCGGTTGAGTTTGGTTTTAAGGAAGTCGATTTTTTCGCTATCAAGCAATTTGTTGAATTGAGGGGATAGCCTAAGGCCAAGGTCGTTTTCCAAAAATGCCTCTGCGGTATTGATGACTTCTTTATTTGGGTCTTTGTGTAGCTTCCTCAACAGTCCAAAAAGTTTCTCCTGCGTTTCAAGCAAGATAGAGGCAATTACTATTTTAAACTTCTTGGTAGTTTCTTTGAGGTGGTCGGGGACTACGTTATCGATGTTTTTGATGAAAATTAGATCAGCATCGATTTCATTTAAGTTCTCCAATAATGCTCCATGTCCAGCTGGCCTGAAGAGAATTTCTCCATTGTCCTCCATGAATGGAGTGTTGTCCATATTCACCGCAATGGTGTCTGTAGAGGGCTTTTGTTGAGAAAAAGTCACGTCAAAATTAACCCCGTATTTTTCAGTTAGTGTTTTCTTGAGTTCATTCACTTTAGCTTCAAACCGAACTTGGTGCTCAGGGGAGACGGTAAAGTGAAGCCTTACCGTATTGTTTTTTCCTAAGCCGTACTGTAAGCCTTCGATAAAATGCTCGTATACCGGCGTTCTACTTCCTTCCTCATAATTGTGAAATTTGAGTAGACCTTTTGGTAGCTTTCCATACCCAAGACCTTCGTCAGAGAGAAGGTAAGTGATGATGGTAGCATAATCTCCGCTGTCCAGAAGAACGTCTATGCTTTTGCCTTTCTCGGAGAGTTTTTCCTTCAAGTCTTTGTAAAAGGCAAATGAGCTTAGGTTGGAGATGAATGTTTTTACAAAGGGATTGGCCTCTAAGCTTTGATCCTCACTTTCCAGATAAGCAAAAAGATTCTTGAACATCCTTGTAGCGGCACCACTTGCAGGAACGAATTTCACCAGTTCTTTTTCTGCGGTCATAGAAGGGTAGCTCTCTTCATAGGCAGAAATCTGCTCCTCGGTGATTTCTTCTATCCCGTTTCCAATGGTGGCCGGCTCATCGATCGCTAAAAATGGGAATCCATTTTTGAAGCTGACTATTTGCGCTTCAATTTTCTCGGGGTCTCTCCCTTGCAGGGCGATTTTCTCTTTTACTGCTTCCTCAATCATTTTTGTACTAATTAAGATTAAAAACTATTAGTAAAATGGTAAATTTTATCTATAAATAGATTGTTTGCTGTGTTAGGGTAATAACGACTAGTGCTTTCAAAATTCTTATTTTTGTCAATTTTATATAAAAAAATGTATTTTAACTAATTTTTAATGCTTTTTATGCATAAATAGTTCGTTTTGATTCATTAGCGAAAATACAGGTTATTTTAGTATTGGTGAAAGGCTTGAGAAACGAACGTTAATACTAAAGGTAAAGATTTTCTCCAATAAGTCCAAGTGTGCCCGCCATCTCTTACCCTAAATTCATGCGGAATTTCTTGTTTTCTCATGGCAATATGGACGAGACTGTTTCCTTCATAGAGAAAATCATCGTCTCCACAGTCAATATACCATCTGACAGCTTTTTTATCCTGTTCAGAAACCTGTTCGATCAAGGATAGTGCATTATGGTTTTCGAAATAAGTTTGGATTTCTTGGTCAGTGAATTTCTCGGTGTCCATTCTTCTTTTCAATTCATCCAGAGAAAGCGGCCCCACGTAAGCGCTCAAGGGGGCTGAGGAAGAAAATAGTTCAGGATGACGCAGGGCATAGATCAAGCTTCCACCGCCGCCCATCGAAAGACCGGCCACAGCCCTGTACCTTTTTTCGGCCCTGATGCGGTAGTTGCCTTCGATGTAGGGCATAAATTCTTCAAAAAAGAAATCTTCATAGTTCCAGTTTCCATCTAGTTGGTTAAAATACCCTCGGCGTCCGCTATCAGCATCGGGCATGACGATAATCATTGGAGTAGCGGTGCCTTCTTTGATGGCCTTGTCAGTGATATGGAGCACTTCTCCAAATTGTACCCAGCCCGTCTGGTCATCACCTGCACCATGGAGGAGGTAGAGTACTGGATAGCTCCTTTCAGAGGTCTCGTAATCCGGTGGAAGGTAGATGGCGTATTTCCTTTCACCCCCCAAGATGCTGCTTTCCAAGGTGAGTTCGTCAAACACTTTTCCCGTTTGCCCTTGGGCAAGGACAGGGAGCAACAACCATATCAAACTGAAGAAGAGGATAACATGTTTTTTCATTTGAAGCCTTTCCATTTTATTAAAGATAGTCTTTATCCTTAATAATTGCAGGATTATCCCCCCGATTTTGTGTTGCCGTAGCAATGTTCGGTGCACTTTTATTCTTGAAGTGCTTCTTCGACGCTAGTGATGGCCTCGTCCAGCTGTCCCATGAAAATGATCTTTCCGTCCTTATTTAAGACGACCACCGTGGGATAGACATAGATGCCGAAATCATCCATGATCTTTTGATCACCTTGCAAGACATTGAAATCATATCCTTTTTTTTGGATAGACTCAAATGACTGTCCGGGATGGTCACTGGCCATTGGTCTGTTGATCGCAAAAATGGCCACTTCAGGATGATCTCCGTATTGCTCATGGAAGCGCTGTAAGTCGGGAAATTTTTTCCAACATGGAGCACAGCCGATAAACCAAAAATCCAAAAGGACTACTTTTCCTTTCAGCTGTTCACTGTTTACTTCTTTGCCATTTTTATCCAATGCCGAAAATGGCACTGATCGGAGTGCTGAGACTTCCCCAGAAGTATTGCCGAATTCTATATAGTGTACCCAAGTGGAATAGATGTTTAGATTGAGCAAGAAGGGGAATAGCGCAATGAGAAAAGTGTAGAGATAACGCTTACGGAGGCCCGACGCGTACACCGCTGCAGCCAATACGCCAAGGACAAAACTGATGACGGTAGGAAGGACCTTGGTAGCAAACCGAAGGCTTGGCAGACTGATAAAGGCGAATAGCAATACCCCAAATAGTGAGATAAAAATGGTCCACTTAGAAGGTAGAAATTTAGCTAGCTGCTGAATGTACAGCGTGTCAATTACAAAAATCAGTATAAACCCCAGCAAAGCCCCAACACCCCAAAGACTATAGTCTCTGGATATGGATAGCAATTGGGCACTTAGGTAAAACGTGACTATAAAAAGCAATGTGGCGAGAAAAAAACTCAGAATACCTTTTTTCATGAATACAATTAAAGTAATGATGTTGGCTATTAAACGTGATTTTAACAAGCTAGTTCCGATCAACTGCCATTTTTAACCCGGTTTATGCACTATGAATCGTAATAGATAGGCTAATGCAAGCCTTGTCCACTAGACCGTGACGATCATACTACCATTCATTGATCAATATAAACCTGATTTTGTCTCCTTGTTTTTTTTGGGAGAGGCACGATATTCCCTGTTCGGTAAGCTGCAAAATACGCGGATATCCTCCGGTAACTTGGGCATCTTTCATCAATATCATCGTTTTGCCTCCTGGAGTGAGCTGGACAGTTCCTGGGTAGACAGGGGACGTTAGGATTTCCTGTAACTGGTTTTCAATCTTTTCTTCAAGCTGTATACCCATTCTGTTTTGCTTGGCGGATAGGTGAAAATCAGTTGAGAAGAGCTTTTCAAAAGAAGTGTCTCCCATTTCTGAAGCTTCTGGCCCTGGGTATACCTCAATCTTTTGGTCCTCGAAGAGGGCATCGTCCATAGCTACCTTGGCAAGGGCTCTGGGAGGTTGGGTGGTAGCGGCAGAAAAAGGCAAATGCATACCTTCCTGAAGGCGATCATGTGGAGTAATGCCAGCATACCAACTCCGGCTACCAAGGACTGAGGGCGTCTGAAATCCGCCATGCACACCAAGATACATCCTACAACCGGACTTTACAGGAGAAAGTTTCAGTCGATCGCCCTTGGCTATTTCGATGACATGATTAATTGGGACAGTCTGTTGGTTTACCTGAATGCTTGCTGGAGCGCCTGTAAGAACGGCCGTAGTGGGATGGTGGAAGAGAAATTCCCCGCCTATCATGGTCAGTTCCAGACAGGCTGCATTGGGTTCATTTCGTAATAAGTGGTTGGCGAGTTGGTAGGATTGCTGGTCCATCGCGCCGGCGGCAGGTATGCCCCAGTGTCCGTACCCCGTTCGGCCAAGATCTTGGACTGTTCCATAAAAACCAGCGTTGACCACTTCTAATTTTCCGTCAGGTGTTTTCATAGCGTATTTGATAGTTTTTCTCTGCTATTTGGGTCGATATTGTGTGAAAATCCTCTTTTGAAATGGCTTCAAATTTTATTTCGTCGCCAGGCTGTGGCTGCAATGGAGGGTCTTTTTTGATATTGAACAGCTGTACAGGTGTTTTTCCGATGACATTCCAGCCACCAGGACTGTCCATGGGGTAAATTCCAGTTTGTTTCCCGCCAATGGCCACAGCCCCCTTTTCAATCAACGGGTCAGGTTGCGTCTTCCTTGGGGCAAAAAGCCGCTCGTCCAGTCCTCCTAAGTACATAAACCCCGGCATAAAGCCATAAAAATAAAGTAAATAGGGATGTTTTTTATGGAGGTTGATGATTTGATCTGCTGATAAGCCGGTATGTTCCGCTACCATATTCAGGTCTTTGCCACTATACCATACTGGGATAAGCCATCGTTTTCCCGAGTGCTTGGAAGCTCCTTCTGCGCTGGTTTCGGCGATTTCCTCCAGTTTATTGATGATGTCGTTGAGCTGAAATGGGGCTTTGAACCTAAGACTTAGGCAGTGATAGCCCATTATGACGTCCAGCAAGTCTTCCTGCCACAGTTGCTGCACAGTTGCTTTCAGTGAGGTCATTTCCTTCAAGGTAGAAGGGGCGATCTTTGGGGGCCAATACAGTTCAAGTAAGGTGGGCGATATGTGCTTGTACTTAAATTGATGTGACATTGATCAGGATGTTTTAGGATCTGTTAAATGATTTCGTTAGCAGTTTTATGGCATCTTGACTGCTTGGTATATGGCCTTCGTCAAGGCCAATGCTTCAGGATGATCTCCGTGAACACATACGGTGTCGGCAATGATTGGGAATTGTTTGCCTGACAAGGTCTTTACTTTCTCATCATTGATCATTCTTTCCAAATGGCTAAGGACCTTGGCTGTTCCCTTAATGATGGCATGAGGAGCTTTTCTGGATACCAATGTCAGGTCATCAGTATAATTCCTGTCGGCAAAGACTTCATTCCACACTTGCAGGTTGTTTTCTTTGGCCAGTTGGCCTATTTTGGAGCCAAATGGTGCAAATAGGATGGTGTCAGGATAATTTTCCTTGATCAAGTCCACTAGCAATTGTGCCGTTTTAGTGTCTTTTGCTGCTTGGTTATAAAGTGCTCCATGAGGTTTGATGTGGTGAAGTGGAGCGTTTTGCTGTTTAAGGATTTTGTCGAACATTTGCAACTGTTCAAGGATACTGGCGCTAAGCTGCGAATGAGGAATGTCCATGGTCTCACGGCCAAAGTTCTTGCGGTCCGGGTACGAGGGATGAGCACCGATTTTTACGTGATGCTTCAGTGCCAAGTTAATGGTGGCTTGCATGGATGCTTTATCTCCGGCGTGTCCTCCGCAAGCGATATTACAGCTGGAGATGTATGGCATTACATCAGCATCTGTCTTCATTCCTTCACCCAGATCACAATTAATATCTATTTTCATAAATTCCAATTTTGGACTACATTCAAGATACTTTTGATACCTAAAATACAAGTGATGATCCAGATGCCCAAGCCCAATAGGTTAGCCCACCACGGATTGGTGTTTTTGCCCATCAATTGCCGCTTATTGACCATCCACAGTATAAAGGTACTTAAAACAGGCAACAATATCCCATTAGTTAGCTGTGCTATGCCTATCAACCGTACGGGGTGGATTCCCAAGGAGGAAAAAATAATACCTAGTAGCAAGATAATGCTGAAAGTCCACCGCATAGGTGAAGTAGTTAGGCCATTGTCCCATCCAAAACAGCCACATATGACCAACGCTCCAGCCAAGGGAGCGGTGATCGATGAAGTGATCCCCGCTGCAAAAAGCCCCAGCCCCAAAAAATACGGAGCAAAATCACCCAAGAGTGGTTTCAGGCTTTCGCTAAGATCTGTAATGACTTCTATTTTGTCGGCATTGCCCAACGCACCTGTTACCATGATCGCCATGGAGACCAAACCTCCTACCAATACAGCAAGGTAGGTATCCATCCTTACATACCTAAGGTCTGACGGAGCATGCCATTTTTTAGCCACCAAAGAGGAGTGGAGAAAGAGGTTGTAGGGCACGACCGTGGTGCCAATAAGCGCCAATATGGAAAAGGTGTTTTCAGAAGTGATCGATGGGATGAAACCGGTAATTAGTTCAGAAAATGGAGGTTTGCCTACTAATGCAGTGACCAAAAAGACCATGCTCATGAAAAGCACAACGCCTACCATAAATCGCTCGACAGTTTTATAATTCCCTCTCATCAGCAGTGCCCAAGCCAGCAGCCCTGTGAGTAGGGGGAAGGGTTGGAAGGCTATTCCAAATGGAAGAGGAGAGGTAGAAGGAATAAAGGCTTCCAGTCCCATTACGGCACCGGTGAGATTACCAGCTTCATAAGCCGCATTTCCCACCACAATGGACACTATGACTAAGCCGAGCGCCATCAACTTGGGCAATGGCTGCTTTATACTTGATCGAATGGCTTCAGGAAGGCCTTTTTGGGTGATCAGCCCAATTCTCGCAGCCATTTCCTGAAGCATGGCGGTGGCAATTATTGAAAGCAATAGTGCCCAAAGTAATTCATAGCCAAAGCGCACACCTGCCATGCTGCAGACTGTAACAGTTCCTGGTCCTATAAATGCTGCTGCTACCAGCGGTCCAGGTCCGATCTGCTTTATCCATTTATTTTTCAAAGGTCAATAGGATTTATAAAAGTGGTCAACTGTAGTGTTCTTTTCATACATAAATCAACTAATGGTGATATTCACCATTAATATATGCATGATTCTGTTGAATTGGGGAGTGGTGAGGAGAATTTTGCTGAAAGTAACCGACGTTCCTGATAAAAATCATCGGTAGACGGTAGTTAAACCCGGATTATGCATTAGGAATCGTAGTGAGAGCTGAAATTGCAAGAAAATCAGTTAGTTTGGAGGTATTAGCGTAGCACCGCTACGGTTATGCCGAAAACTAAAGTGAAACGGCTGATTTTGAAGCAGTTTCAGGTCGCAACAGATAGGCTAATGCATATTCCGGGTTAAATTATGTGTGACATTAACTGTCCCACTTTAGCCGATTGGGGATAGTTAATACCAGCTGCGTGATTTAATTTGCATAAAATAAAACAGTGAGATATGGAATGGATGGTAATAGCGCTGATTGGGGTGAATTTATTGTTGACCATTTTGGTGCTGATCAGGCACAGTAGGTCAAGGTCTGATCAAAAGGCAATCGAAGACCGCTTCAATGTCCTAAAAGAGGATTTTAGAAGCCAGATGGCAGAAAACAGAAAGGAAATGGGACAACATATCCATCAACAGTTTCAGTTGGTCATGGATATGATGAGAGAATCAAGCAAAGACCAGAATGATACACTGCGTGATTTTGGGAAGCTATTCAGGGAAAATGTCCGTGAGTTCAATGAACTGCAACGGGAAAAATTTTCCGAGCAGGAGCGGAGACAGGAGAAGATGCTATTATCCACTGAAGCGAGGCTGGACAAGATGCGGGAAACTGTGGACGAAAAACTCCAAAAAACCTTGGAGACCCGGCTAGGTCAGTCCTTTGAAGTAGTCAGCAAGCAGCTACAGGCTGTCCAAAAGGGGCTAGGGGAGATGCAGAGCCTGGCTACAGGTGTTGGGGACCTCAAGCGGGTGCTGACCAATGTCAAGAGCCGTGGGATTTTGGGAGAATACCAATTGCAGAGTATTTTGGAAAACATATTGGCACCTGATCAATATGTGAGCAACGCCGTGATGAAAAAGGGATCAGCAGAAAGGGTGGAGTTTGCAGTACATCTTCCTGGCAATAATGAGGAACCTGTTTTTTTACCGATAGACGCTAAGTTTCCCCAAGAAGCCTACCATCGGTTACTGGAAGCCTATGAGACGGGAGAAAAGGAGCAGATAGAAACAGCAAAGATTGGCCTTTACAGGGCCATCAAAAAGTCAGCACAAGATATCAGCCAGAAATATATCAATCCGCCTTATACCACTGATTTTGCGGTCATGTTTTTGCCGATGGAGAGCTTGTATGCTGAGGTTATCCGTGATGGCGGGCTTTCCCAGCAGCTACAGAGGGATTATAAGGTAGTGGTGACAGGCCCTACTACCCTGGCAGCCATGCTTAACAGCCTACAGATGGGCTTCAAAACCTTGGCCATCCAAAAACGCAGCAGTGAAGTATGGAGAGTACTTGGTGCAGTGAAAACAGAATTTGGTAAATTCGGTAATTTAATTGAAAAAGCCCAAAAGAAGCTTCATGAGGCCAATAGTGAACTGGATACGCTAGTCGGCACCCGAACCCGTGTGATCCAAAGGAAACTGAGGGATATCGAAGAGCTTCCGGAAAATGAAAAAGGAAAGCTATTGGATAATTGACCGCGGATTTTGTGGTATATATATAGCCTTCGACTCCGCTCAGGCTGACATCTCTTTACTAATAACCTGAGCTCGACTTATTTTAAGTATTAAAAGCGTCATAGCGAACCCTTTTTAGGAGGATGTGGGTTGGAAAAGGGTGTGGCAATCCCCAAATACTAAGACTGCCACGGCTTCCATCCCTTAAATCTCCCCCTAAGCCTCGCAGTGACGATTTTATAATCGAACTGAGGTTAGTGGGTGCTCACAGAAAGATCCGAAATCTCAGAAAAGCCTTGTTTCATTCAGGGTGTTCTGCGCGTACCGTGAGAAATAAAATCTACTGGCAAGAAAGCGTTTAACCCGGATTATGCATTAGGAATCGTAGTGAGAGCTGAAATTGCAAGAAAATCAGTTAGTTTGGAGGCATTAGCGTAGCACCGCTACGGTTATGCCGAAAACTAAAGTGAAACGACTGATTTTGAAGCAGTTTCAGGTCGCAACAGATAGGCTAATGCATATTCCGGGTTTAACCAAATTGTGGTATTATCATCCAGGCGTATGCAACTTTGTGAAAGGATGATCGTTTTTTTCTATAAAAGAAGAAACTATGAAATGGAGAATATGGCTAGGCCTACTGCTCTTGGTAGTCGCAGCAGTGGCTTGTAATCCGGTAAAAGTTTATTTGGAAAAAGACGAGGTCAAAGCAGATCGCAAGTATGATACCTTTGTCATTATCAATCAATATCAGGGTAAGGAAGCATGGAATTCCCCAATGTTGGACAAAAATCTCAGGGAAGGCCTAGCGAAAGGAATGGAGGAAAGAGGATACAAAGAAGATGCCCATCAACCTGATCTTATTTTGCGCTATAACACCTTGCTCAGTGAAGGGGAAAAGGAAGTGAGAGATACGGACTATTATGGAATGTCTCCTTATGGGATGTACAATCCTTATATGTACCGATCCCCTTACGGGATGCCTTATTGGCCAAGTAGTACTGAAATCGAGAAATATAATTTGGGTGAAGTAGTCATTGATTTTATAGACCCTATGGCGGATGAGGTGATCTTGCGGATCAGTGCAGTGGGAGAAGTGAATAATGTGAAGCAAAAATACAAAAACATAGATGCTTCAGTAAGTAAGATTCTCAATGAATTTTTCCGAAATATGCCTTCGTGATGGTCCAGCACGAAATTGTTGTTACTACGGTGCCTTGCCATTTCCTTTTGTGACGGAAATGGCAAGGCTTTTTTTTGGCGATATACAGGCGGTGAAGTGTTGGTTGGCTACATTGCTGATTAAATTCCTGCTCCAATCAATTCAGCACTCACCATAAATGATTTAGCACCTTGTTTTTATTGCTATAGAGTTTTTTTATATTGAAATAAAACAATAGACCACGACATCACCATACGCTACATGAACTATCATAATAAAACTTTTAAATCCATTTCCAACAGTGAAAATGGCCAAGTATCCCCGGAAACGGTGTTCAATTATCAGCAAGAAGGAAATATACTTTCCGGCCATTATTCAGGTGGTGGGATCAAAAAAGGAAACCTTATAGGTATTGTGGATGGAGATGGAAAAATAGACATGCGATACTGCCATATAAATTCCCAGGGGGAAATAATGACCGGAAGATGTTTTTCTAAGCCAGAGTTGACCCCAATTGGGAAAATAAGGTTATATGAACGGTGGCAATGGACATCTGGTGATTTGTCCCAAGGAGAATCAATTGTTGAAGAAGTTTAGGTGGAAATGCCTAGCTCAAAAAAGGTTATTGTGCCAAACACCACGTTGTATTAAAAATAGCGGTATTTTAAGCGCTAGGTTGTACTGAAAGTGCAATAAAAATTGAATTACAATTTTGTCATTGAGGTTCAAAACCACTTATCTTTACGCCCATGGCTATGAATATCGTAATTGCAGGAGCTGGTGATATGGGATTTCATCTCGCAGAGTCATTAAGCTATGAAAACAAGGATATCACCTTAATTGATACAGACAAGGATATTTTGGAGCATGTGGCTTCAAGGTTGGATGTCTTGACAGTGATAGGGGATTCTGCTTCCATAGATGTCCTCAAGAATGCCAATGTGAAAGATGCCAATATGGTAATGGCTGTGACCACCTCCGAAAAAACCAATATTGTGACGGCCATGTTGGCGAAGCAATTGGGTGCAAAGAGGGTGATTGCCAGGGTGAGGAACCACGATTATTTGCTTGAGGATAATGTCGGTTACTTTCATAACCTCGGGATCGATGATATCATTTCTCCGACTATGCTTTGTTCTGGGGAGATCTACCGAATGGTCAAGAACTCCACCTTTTCGGATATTTTTGAATTTGAAGAGGGAAAACTGAATGTGATGGGTGTCATCCTGGATCAGTATTCTTCTTTGGTCAACAAACGATTGGCAGATACACGAGCCATGTCGATTTTTGAAGATGTAAGGATCATAGCCATCGTCAGAGACCAAATGACCATCATTCCGGGAGGTAATACCCTGCTTCGTAATAATGATCATGTTTATTTTGTGTCCAATAAAAAAGCCAGTGAATCCATTGCGCAATTGACCGCACAGCGAGAAATTGATATCAAAAATGTGATGATTATCGGGGGAGATGACTTGGCTTTTACTTCAGCACTGAAGCTAGAACCAGAATATAAGGTGACACTGATCCATAACAATAAGGAGCGGTGCAAATGGCTGTCAGAGCGATTGGGTTCTACCTTGGTGATCAATGGCGACTATAAGAACATAGAATTGCTGATCGAGGAAGGACTGGAAGAGATGCAGGCATTTTTGGCTTTGACGGAGAGCTCCGAGACCAATATCATTACCAGCCTTAGCTCAAAAAACCATGGTGTTTACAAAACCATTGCCCATGTGGATACTAGAGAGTACATCCATATTTCGCATAGTATCGGAGTGGATTCCTTGATCAATAAAAAACTGGTCGCCGCTAACCAAATTGCCAGACACCTCAGGAAAGGAAAGGTGGAAGCAATCTCTGGAATTTATGGTGTGGACGCTGAATTTATCCAATATGTGATTTCAAAAAATAATCGGCTTACCAAAAAGAAACTGCGCGAGCTCCACTTTCCCGAAACCGCAATCGTAGCAGGTGTGATTCGGGGAGAGGAGGTTTTTATCCCTGATGGAGATTTTAATCTACAGCTCAATGACAAGGCTATCGTACTGGCACTTCCATCGGCCAAATCCAGTTTGGAAAAATTATTCAATTAGCGTATGATCCATTTTAAAGCCATTGCAAAAGTAATGGGAGGCTTGTTGATGCTGTTGGGCCTATTGATGCTTCCAGGCATAGGTTTTAGCTTTTATTACAAAAGCGGCGATCAAATGCCCTTAATTTATTCGGCTTTTGTCTCCATTGCTATGGGAGGTCTTTTGTTCTTTTCGTTTTCCAAGCAAGACCAGAATATCCGAAAACGTGAGGGCTACCTGATCGTGGCCTTAAGTTGGATATTTATGTCGCTCTTTGGGATGCTGCCGTATTTGGTAAGTGGTACGTTGACCAGTCTATCGGATGCGATTTTTGAGACAGTTTCTGGATTGACTACCACCGGAGCTTCTGTACTGAACGATATCGAAGCCCTCCCAAAAGGGATCTTGTTTTGGAGGAGCATGACACAATGGATTGGCGGTCTAGGGATTATTGTTCTTACTGTGGCCATATTTCCACTGCTTGGAATTGGAGGTATTGAGTTGTTTGTGGCCGAGTCTCCTGGCCCGACCTCCGATAAGCTCCATCCCCGCATCCGTGAAACAGCTAAACGGCTTTGGTATGTCTATGTAGGCCTTACACTGCTTTGTGCAGGGCTTTTTTATGTAGGCGGAATGGACTTTTTTGATGCTATTAACCATGCTTTGACGACTTTGGCCACAGGTGGGTTTTCGACAAAAAATGCCAGCATGGCTTTTTTTGATGTGCCGTTTATTCAATATGTGGCCATTATTTTTATGTTTTTGGCCGGCACCAATTTCACGGTGATTTATTTTGGGTTATTGGGAAAGTTTGATAAAGTCTGGAAGAGTGATGAGTTTAAGGCCTATGTTTTGGTCGTGGGACTTATCATTGTTGGATTGTCCGTGCCAGTTTTTTTGACCAGCGGGTTGGGAGTCGAGAAGGCATTTAGGGATACGGCCTTTCAAGTGGTTTCTTTATTGACCACAACAGGCTATGTGACGGCAGATTATACCAGCTATGGGCACGGGCTTACCATCCTGTTTTTTTTACTGCTCTTTGTCGGAGGTTGTGCCGGTTCGACTGCTGGCGGTATCAAGTTTATCCGTCACCTTACTTTTTTTAAAAATACCATATTGGAGTTTAAGCGAATTGTACACCCTCGTGCCGTGGTGCCGCTAAAGATCAATAACGAAAGGGTGTCTGGGAAAATCATTACCCATATCATGATTTTCCTTTTGATTTATTTAATGGTTTTTGTGGTAGGGAGTGTGGTGATGTCCGTTGTGGGATATGATATGTTGACCAGTTTTGGGGCGGTGGCCACTTGCTTGGGAAATGTAGGGCCTGCAATAGGACGTGTAGGCCCGTTGGATAATTTTTCCTTTTTCGATCCCTTTACCAAAATCTTCCTGTCTGCAATTATGTTATTGGGCCGCCTTGAACTGTTTACAGTTTTAGTGCTTTTCAGCCCGTATTTTTGGAGAGCCAATTGATCATAAAAAAAGGGCGGTAGAGAGATTTTTATAGGTCTGGTGAACTTGTTTACTTTGTAAGGAGGTTACATAATTATAGTATTATTCACCAAACCCATTTTTCAAGTTATGGAAATAGATTATCAGGTTATTTCAGTTTTTACGGACCAAAACCGAGCGTTTAAGGGAAACCCTTCCGCAGTAGTAGTAACGGAAAAGTTGCTGTCCGAAGGAGAAATGCAAGAAATAGCCAAAAGGCTCCATCAACCTGCGACGACATTTTTGGCCAAGATGGCCGATGAAGGACGTTATGCCATAAGGTGGTTTGCTCCCGATGCAGCCATAGGGCTTTGTGGTCATGGTACAGCAGCGGCTACAGCATATTTGGGCACGAAGAAGCGTCAAGACAGTGCGTTTACTTTTGTGTATGCTGATGGTTTGATCCACGGAAAATTAAATGCAGACCAGACCGTGTCCATCAGTACCGCCTCCATTAAGGTGGTGGAAGAACTTCCTGAAATTCCGGAAGCTATAGTGGAAGGGCTTGGTATCCCACTTTTGTCCATGTACAGAACGGCCAATAAATATATCATTTTGGTGAAGAGTGAGACTGATCTCCGTCGAATGGTTCCTGATTTTGAGCGATTGAAAGATTGTGCTGTTTTTGGTTATGCCATTACTGCCCAAGGTGAGGAAGTGGACTTTGTGAGCAGGACGCTAGTACCGCATACCGTCCAAAAAGAAGATCATGCCACGGGTTCATCCCATGCCATGCTTGTGCCTTTTTGGGCTGAGCGACTTGGTAAAAAACATATGCTATCCTTACAGTTTAGTGAGAGGGGAGGAGCATTTGCTTGTGCGTTGGAGGAAGATGGATTGGTGGTACTTACGGGTGCATTCTTGATGGAAGAGTCTGGTAAGTTATCCTTGTAAGAGGTGTTTTCTTATTTGATGAAGAATGGTTTCTAATAGGTGGTAAAGTCAGCATTTAAGGCGATTGCCGTTTTGGAATGTCCAAAACGGCAATCGCCTTTTGGTATTATTTAGCTGTGGGTTTTCCTTCTTCGATGTTTTTGACTTCTTTTTCGGTAACCTTTTTGGTCGATTTATTCCCCCAAGTATTGAGGATATAATTCATGACATCCGCTACTTCGTCATCGTAGAGTCTGAGGTTGGTCATCGTGTTATTGTAGGTTTGACCATTGACCGAGATTTTTCCACTGAGACCGTATTTTATCGCATGGATACTTTCCTTACGTTTTTCCAATAAGAAATCCGCTCCAGCCAAAGGAGGAAATGTACCTTCGACCCCTTTACCGTCGGGCATATGGCAAGTGATGCAAAAATCCTTGTAAACTTCTTCGCCACGTTTGATACTGGCTTTTAGGTCGTCTTGTGGAGGGAGACTGATGGCTCCCCAGCCTAGATAAGTGAAGACGAGGACAGTGGTGAGAGCTGCTTTGATCATAAACTTAGGGGTTCGGTATGATTTTTACAATTCCTTTTCCTTGGATGCCTACATAAATATGATTGTCCGGGCCTATTTTAACATTCCGAAGTCTACCCATACCGTCCAGTAGTTTTGTCCTTTTGGTTACCTGCTTTCCATCAAGGGTAAGCATCTCTAAGTATTGGAATTTCAAGGAGCCTACGAGTAAGTTTCCTGCCCAATCGGGGTAAGTATCCTCTGGTACCAATGCAAAACCACATGGAGCAATAGAGGGTACCCAATAATAAAGTGGCTGTTTCATGCCTTCCCGGTTGGTATCCTCCGTTAATATAGAATCATCATAATCGATCCCGTAGGATACTTCTGGCCAACCAAAATTGCCTCCTTTTTTTACTACATTGATCTCATCACCGCCTTGTGGTCCATGTTCATTGACCCAAATCTCATGGTAAAGAGGGTGGAAGAGCATTCCCTGTGGGTTTCTGTGACCGTAGGAATAAATGGCCTTTTTGGCATCCGCTTCATCATAGAAAGGGTTATCTTCGGGAATGGAACCATCTTCATTTATTCGATAGATTTTTCCACCATCTCTGGTAATATCTTGCGGGTTTACGTCTCTTTGCCCCCGTTCACCGACAGAAAAGAACAGGTACCCTTCATCGTCAAATGCCATCCTGGATCCAAAATGCTGGCCTTTTCGGGTGTTTGGACTGGCCTTGTACAAGACTTCTTGATCGGTAAGGCTGTTTCCGTTAAATTTTGCACGCATGACTGCGGTATGGGCTCCATCACCACCTTCTCCAGAAGAAAAAGTAAGGTAAATCCAGCCATTTGTGGCGTAGTCAGGGTGGAGAATAATGTCCAATAATCCTCCCTGGCCTCTTGAAACCACCTCGGGAGTTCCGGAGATGACCTTTTTTTCACCATCTTTGGCATAGATGAGTTCACCATCCTTTTCAGTGATCAGCAGTCCACCATCGGGCAATAATGCCATCCCCCAGGGATTATTGATGTCTTCTACTATCGTTTCTACCGTATAGCTTTTGGGATCATCTTCGATAGGCGGAGTGTCTTCCAATACTCCAGGTCGATTATCTTGTGCACATGAAGAGCCAATATTAAAGACAAAGGTAAATAGGGTGATTCTTAGGGTGATGGAGAATGCAGTTATGGGGTTTTTCATTTCAATAGGTTTGATTATAGGTTTATAATAGTATAAATATAATCAATTTAACCCGATTTATGCATTGGAAACCGCAGTAGCCTGTCCTGATATACGGTAAGAGCTGAAGGTGCAATAAAAAAAGTTTAGTTTGGAGGTGTGAGCGTCAGCTGCAGCGGATCAGGTAGCCATACCTGTGCACAGTGGCGTAGATAGGCTAGTGTATATCTTTGGTTCAATGCCGTTTAGTTAGTGTGTAGGAGGTGTTGAACTAGGCTTTAAGTCTGTGTGAGGGAATGATTTTGGACACATTCCCAAGCTTAGCTGTTCGGGATTTGTAATCCCGAACCGGAATCAGGGGGATTTGAAATCCCCCTAGGCCTTTTGTGAAGAGTACATACATTATAGATTTTCAGCAATTTACATGCGTTAGCCTGACGGCTATGGTTTAGGCCGTCAGGCAGGACTGCCTAGCAGCGAGATAGACAAGCCTACCTTCTTGCCCACCCGCTTTTTAATCTCTTAACGTCCAATACCTGCAAGGCGGATTCATTTTATACATGTTTAGAAAGGCCATGGATTAAAACCATAATTCCCTCAATGGATTAGAATTCGGGTTAAGCGTCCAAAAATTTGTTCATCACTAAGGTGGTCCAGTAAAATGGGTACATAGCAAGGATCAAAGGGAAGTAGACTTAGGCTCTTGGGTAAGAAAATTTAGTGGATTTTGATAGTCCAGCGAAGCATAGATCGTATATTTAACCCGGATTATGCGTTAGGAATCGTAGTGAGAGCTGAAATTGCAAGAAAATCAGTTAGTTTGGAGGCATTAGCGTAGCACCGCTACGGTTATGCCGAAAACTAAAGTGAAACGGCTGATTTTGAAGCAGTTTCAGGTCGCAACACCTGTGCGCCGTGGCGTAGATAGGCTAATGCATATTCCGGGTTTAACCCGTATTATTCGTTTTACTACTACCTAGAGGGAATATGAAGAAGTTAATCGGTTTATTGATTTTGGTATCCATCTTTTTTTCGTCTTGTAGCGAATTAGAGGATTCACTTTATGAAAAAGAGGCGCTGGCCTATGATCTCCAAACGGTGAGTGCCGAGTACGGTTATAGTGGAGAAGCAACTTTTAGGCAGTTTTCGAATGGTTCGGGGCTAGAGATCACTATCCAGCTTTTTGGGGAGGCGTCAGAGGATGAGTATTATTTTCCGGCGCATTTGCATTTTGGACCTTATGAAGAAGAAACCCATGCCGGTATGGCCGAAATGCTCAGCAGTGTCGATATAAGGCCACTGAAGAGTGTAACCGTGCTGGAAGGGTATACATTAGCTGACCTGAAAGAAAATGAATACCACATCAAAGTCCATCTGGCAGCAGATGGGCCAGAATATGACGTGATCCTTGTGGCCGGCAATGTCGGTAAGACGACAGAGTAAAAGAGTCGGAAAAGGAAGTGATAACCTGAGCTCGACTTAATTTTAGTATTAAAACCGTCATTGCGAACCCTTTTTAGGAGGATGTGGGTTGGAAAAGGGTGTGGCAATCCCGAAATACTGAGACTGCCACGGCTTCCACCCCCCAAATCTCCCTCTAAGCCTCGCAGTGACGATTTTATAATCGAACTGAGGTTGATAAGTATTGTAACTGATAGTTTGAATACAATGCAAAAAGCGCGATGATCATTACATCATCGCGCTTTCTGTATTTTTAACCTGTTTTAAGTATCCGGTTATCCGTAGTTTACTTGCTGAGATATCGTTCCTTTTGGAGTGAATCCTAAAAAGTTACCGGAAAATCGATGTCCAAGTCACTTTCTCCCCCAGCTTGTACGAAATCCGACCAGCTTGGATTGTCGGCACCTTCATAGTCCTTGTTCAAATCGTGACGGAGCACGAGGTTAAACGTGCCAGTATTACTGTTGATGGTTTCGTTTACCGTGACATATCCCTCTAGGCCGACAGGATTACCATCTTCATCTTGGTCATCATATTCATACATTAGCGTGGCATTGTCTCCGACAAAGGCACTGCCTACAAAATAGAACTGATGGTGGTCGCCTTCTTCTTCGATTTCCTCGGTGATGTCTTCATTAGCAATACCATTATAAGCAGAAATTTCTAATAAGTACTTTTTCCCTGCTTCCAAACCGTTGATTTCGTCTATCTGGACGTCACCTCCAAGTTCGATGCCTTCGCTGGAAGACGCAACGTATTCCATGGAGGTGCCTAAGTTGCCGGCTTCGTCTATTTCAGTAAACGTAAGCGTTACTTCGGTGATTACTTCCTGGTCCAGCTCCGGTACAGGGTCATCTTTGCCACAGGACAACAAGGTCACGGAAAAAAGCGTGATTAATGTGATAATGGATAGCTTCTTCATGAGTATTATATTGTTTTGGTTAAAATTCATAATTGATTCTCAAGGTAATGTTCCTGCCCATTTCATGGGTGAAGTACCTGAATCGATTCATGTAATCTTTGTATTCTGTATTTAACAGATTGTTTACAGTAAGACTGCCATTGAGTCTTGACTTTTCATTTTCTATGAAGGATTTACTTATGCTGATATTCCAAAGGTTGTATCCTGGGGGCGCTGGTGCAAGGTCAAAATCCGGTTCTCTGCGCTGTTTGAAGGCGGTTAAGTTGCTGAAGGTGAGCTTACCGATGGCATTGGTTTCATAGACGAGCCCCGTCTCAACCCTGTCTGCTGGTATGAATGGCAGGTAGTTTTGTTCAGATAGGTTTTTTGCCCGTATCATACTGCCTTTCACAAACCAAGAAAGTGGTGGTAGCAGTACGTAATCTGTGCTCAGGTCTATTCCCCAGAAAGATGCGTCTGTCTGCAAATATTCAAAAACATTGAAAGTCCCCCTAAGGGACACATATTCCTCCCCAGTGGGATTGAGGTAAATATAGTTGTTGATTTTGTGGTAATATCCCGTCAATTCGGCAGTGAGTTTTTCATTGTCGAAATTTATGGTGTTTACCCATTTGATCGCTTGTTCGCTGACCAAGTTAGGGTCACCTATCTCCACAGCGGCCGCTCCATGGTGAAGTCCCTGACTAAACTGCTCATTGATATTTGGGGGTCTCCAAGCTGAACCCAGGTTCGTGGTGATCAGCCATTGGTCACTGAGGCTGTAACCGGCTCCAAGAAAAGCACTGAAGTTTTGGAAAGTAAAATCCTGTTCATCCAATTCGCCCTGATTGTAACGGGCTGCATCTACATAGCGGTAATCATACCGGGCACCTCCTTCAAGTTCTAATGGCCCTTTGGTGTACTTTTCGATAACAAAAGCCCCCAAGTTGATCATATCATAATTGGGAATGAGCGGGGTTACTCCGGTTCCAGGAATATTGTTGTTGGCTTGTTGAATGGCATTGATCCCAAAGGATCCGTTCCAGTTGTTGTTTGACGGGTGTTCGTAAGAGAGATCAAGGGTGTTGGTGAAGAGTTCGAGGTCTAGCGCGGCACGGTCATTTAGACTTCCCCTTCTGACGTCGTATTCTTGCCTGTTGTTTTGCTGGAATGCATACTTGAGATTGACGACACCGTCATTGTTAAGATGGTAGTGGCCTTTGGCCTTGAATAGCTGATGGACGACTTCCTGTCTGGGGTTTTCGACTGTGTAGCTAAAGTCAGGATCAGAAAAAGGCCTTCCATTGGCGATCAGCTCTTCCAGGTCGCTCGAATTACCGGTATGGGAATCACTCAAGATACCTATAGTGGAAGCAAATCGACTGTAAAACAATTCCATTCCCAGCTTTTTTGTATTGTAGCCGACAGCGCCAGAAAAGTTCAGCTCACGCATTCCCGTATTGTCTTGGTAGTACTCTGGAGTTTTGATATTGCCACCTATTCTGGAGGAGGCTTGAATGCGGTACCCAAAACCTTGTAGCTTTTTTGCTCCGCCTTCCAGGCTAAAAGCTGCTGCGCCGTTCCATCCATTAGTGGCGCCTACGACAGTGGCTGATCCATTGATGCCTCCCGAAACAGGCAGTTTTGGTGGGGTGACCAGGATGACACCGCCCATTGCTTCCGGACCAAAACGTACCGTCTCAGCACCTTTGACGACAGAGATATCCTCGGCCATAAACGGGTCCACTTCCGGAGCGTGCTCACCACCCCATTGCTGGCCTTCCTGGCGGACTTCGTTATTGAGGATCATGATGCGGTTACTGTGCATGCCATGGATCACCGGTTTGGTGATGTTGGCCCCTGTCGAGAAAGTGGTGACGCCCGGCAGTGCTTTAAGTGTCTCTCCCAAGTTCACACCACGGTTTTCCTCCATGATGTCCTTCCCGAGGTGGCTGATATTGTTCAGGGTATTGACAGCGTCTTTATGTCCTATGATTTCGACTCCGTCTATGAGGTATTCTTTTGGTACAAGTCGCACGGTCATGTTTACTTGCTCGTGGACGTTGAGCTGAAGTTGTTGGCTGGTATAGCCCAAAAATTCTACACTGAGCTGATAGTGCCCTTCACAGATGCCTTTAAGATGAAAGTTGCCGTTTTGATTGGTGACGGTTCCTTTTTCCAAATCTGATATCCAAATGTATGCACCTTCGATGGGTTCTTGGCTTTCTTGGTCCACTACTTTTCCTTTCACTTCGAAGTCGCACTTTTCTTGTGATATAGCTTGAAAACAAACTAACAGAGAGAAGAAAGTGAAGACGTGCAGCTTTAGCTTTTTGATCATTGGTCGCAAATATAGTGCAATAACGTTGCTTAATGCAATATGGTTTCATTAAAATTCACGGTTATCTATATTTTTTCCTTGGGCAGTTATTTTTCTTGCTAAATTCCAAGATGGTTTTCATCTCTTTACCTTTGTCACTTTTTTGCTTCAGGTCAAAAAAGTAACCAAAAAACCCCGCCGCTGTGCATCTATTGGCCTAAAATTAAAACCTTCCCTCATGCAGGCAAACTCCTCCTTTTTAGCAGCCAACATTCTTTTTGGCCAGCATTTCGTCAAACAAGCCTGCCTTTTTGCCCGCCCGCTTTTTAATTTCTTAACGCCCAATACCTGCAAGGCGGATTCAGTTAATCCCGGATTATGCGTTAGGAATCGTAGTGAGAGCTGAAATTGCAAGAAATTCAGTTAGTTTGGAGGCATTAGCGTAGCACCGCTACGGTTATGCCGAAAACTAAAGTGAAACGGCTGATTTTGAAGCAGTTTAAGGTCGCAACAGATAGGCTAATGCATATTCCGGGTTAATAAGTCCCAAAAAGGTGTTGTTTCCATATGACGGCCCTTGGTATGCCTGTTTTTCATCCGGCATGTGAAAACTGGGAAATAGCCTTAACTAAACGGCATTAATTCCGGGTTTATCAGCTTAAGTATTCCTGCAAAACGCAAAAGGCTATATGATATGTTGGGATCAACGAATCATACAGCCTTGCTATCATTTTATAGACTTTTATATCAGTTTTCGTATTGTGGTTGATTGCCTCCAAAAGCCCTGAGGTTATAGGTCAGGGTTAACATGAAAAACTGTCTTAATACATCGGTTCTTTCTGTTTCGATATATACATCGGTGACACTTCTATTGATACTGGTGTTTTGGTTGAGAAGGTCAAAGACGGTCATTTTTAGTTCCAGATTTTGTGTAGGAGGGAAGCGGTATCCAAAGTCAGCGTTCATTAGCCAGACAGACTGGTCATATTCCTCTCCTAAGCCAACATAAAACTGGTTATTGACATTGGTACTCACAAAAAATCCCTTCCAGAAATTCCAGTACAGGTCTAGCCTTGTTTCATGGGAGTAGTATTCGGTATTTCTGTTTTCTTGTATGGAGCTTTTTACAAGGTTATAGTTGCCAGAGGTACTCAGGTTAAAGTCCAGGTTCTCGCCTACATTACTGCTGATCCCAATACCTTGGCCAAGTCCAAGGTTATGGTTGTTGTTGAGCTGGTCATTGATAAGGCCAGGGGTATTCGAATAGCTGATTCTTGTGTCCAGGTTAAGATTGCTTTTCATAAAGCTCAGTGGGAAGCCAAACGAGATGCTGGTATTGGCATTCCAGGCCCTGCTAAGATTGACGGGCATGCTGAGTTGGCCTCCTTGTCTCAGCAGTACATCATTTTGGATCAAGGTGTCCTGTGTAGCGATATACGTGCTTGTTCCCATGTAGTTGTTTCGGAGACCAGCGGAGAACCACATGAAAAATGACTTCGAATTTTCAAGGTTGATTTTTCTGATTCGGGTAAAGAGACGGTGCTCATATTCCTGCTCCAATTCCGGATTCCCCATGCTTATCTGTAGCGGGTTGCTATTATCGATTACGTCTTGCAATTGCCTCACTGACGGGGCATCGGTATCTGTTCTGTACCCCACACGTACGCTCAGTGACTTACTGGGTTCATAGTCTACATATAAGCGAGGGACAAAGTTCTTAAACGTTCGTTTAGTATTTTCATATCCAGGGAAGAGACGATCACTGTTGAGCTTTGCTACTTCATAATTTAGCGAAGAATACACCCTCCAAATTTCTCCTGCATAGCGATAGCCCAAGCTGATTTCGTTTCTTTGGTAGCTGTTTTCAAATTCGTTGCTCAGTGTGCTGTCCCTTTCGAAAACCGTGGATTCCATTTCCCGTTGGGAGACATCCTGTATATTGTCACTTTTGTCATTCCCTATTTCATATTCCACTCTTACCTGCGAGTTTTCACCGATAGGTTCGGTGTATTCGATTTCTACTTCATAGTCAAAAGAGCCATTTTTATTATTGGTTTTTTGTATGAGGCTGTCCAGGTTGCCGCTTTGGTAGTTTTGGTTGACAGAGACCAGGCGAGAGTCACTTTTATTGTCCCTGTATCCGGTTTCAATACTGGTTGAGATCGTCCTTCCAGGTTTGTTGAATTTATAGCGGTAGGTGAAGTCATTATCAAAGCGGAGTGCTTCTTCGGTGCTTTCTGTCGCATTGACCGTTTCACTTATTGGGGTAGATTGGTCAAATAGGTTGACGGCGGCCAGTTTGCTTGTTGAGTTGGCTTTTTCATATGAAAAACGTGGTCTCCATATGATGGCATGCTTTTCTGAAATATCATATTCCAGCTTCATGTTTAGCCGGTGCAATTGGCTGTTGTTTTCTTCCTGTCTTTCTTCCTCGTAAAACTGTAAACTATCGCTGGGAAGGATGTATTCGCGAGTAGATCTGCGTCTCAGGGTATTTTCACTGTCATTGAAAAAATAGTTGCCGGAAAACCTGGCTTTACCATCGTCAAACTTATCGGTAAAATTGGTACCCAATGAATTTGTTGTCGTTATGCCTGGTCTTTCGCGAACGGTAATATCATCACTGTCCCTTCTTCTCCATCCGCGACTGTCGCCAGATCCAAAGGCACCTGTGAGATCATCGGCAGAGAAATTCTGTTGGTTGATGTTATTGCTCAGGCCCAGTAGGGAGAGGCGCTGGGCTCCTTCAAAAAAATGGACTGCACCGCCTACCAGGTAGTTGTCATCAGTACCATATCCGGCAAAGAGCTGGCCGAATTTTCCCCCACGGGTTTCCTTTTTGGTGACGATGTTGATGGTTTTTATCGTTTCGCCGTCATCAAACCCGGTAAGCCTTGCTTGGTCGCTTTTTTGATCCAGGAATTCAATCTTGTCAATGACAGCCACTGGGAGGTTTTGCATGGCCATGGCGGGATCATCTCCAAAGAACGGTTCGCCATCTACCAAGACCCTGCCCACGGTTTCTCCTTGTACTTCGATGGTACCACCGTTCATTCTTACCCCGGGCATTTTCCTGACCAATTCGCCAGCACTTGCTTGGGACCGAGTTTTATAGGCATTGGCATTAAAGGCCACTGTATCACCTTTTACTTCTCCAGTCATGACTTTACCTTGGATTTCCACTTCTTGAAGTTGTGCCGCATCTTCTTGGAGTGATATTGTCCCGAGATTTTTTGAGGTGACCCCGGAGAGAGGTTTCCGAAGGGTCTTGTAGCCAATAAAGCTCACTTCCAAAATAAAGCTGGATAGAGCAGGGTTGGAGATCTTAAATTCTCCATTTTCATCAGTGTAGGTGTTTCCTAGGGTATTGTCATCATTGTCCTTCAAAAAAATGTAGGCACCAGGTAAGGTTTCGCCGGTTTCATTATCCACTACCTTTCCATTGAGCATTTCTTGCCCCAATAGGTTCCCATGGAATAATAGAAAGGAAAAAAAAAGAAGGTAAATTTTACGCATAGTGTTGCTTTTGAGTTGGTTGTGATTGTTTTGTATTGGTGAGTTCTTACTTATTACACTACTAAATTACGTAAAGGTTTACCTTATGACCAGTTTATTGTATGAATGGAAGGTAGCTAAGGTGAGTGGGGTAATTTTATGGTGGAAATAGAACGTCGTATGTCAAATTCCATTTTGCTAAATGAAACAGTAACTGTAATCAAGTCCAAAATCAATTTTCATGATAAATGTTGTGGCTCATTGGGGACGTTAATTTTTTTGGGGGGGATTTGATCATTGTCTTTTTCTGACCATTTGATGAAAAGCCATTCAAGTGTACAGTGTCTTCTATTATGTTTGTTTAAAATACAAAAAATATAGTTTGAACAATTTTAAATTGTTGGTTTTTGGGATTACCTTGCGTAATTGAATATTGATTTTTTGTGAAACGATTAGATTGGAATTATAATGATTTGCTTGATTCGCAGGTGTTTTTTAGGCCTGTTTCTACTACTAGTGGGGTGGTCATGTCAAAATGAACTGCCCGATCCAGAAGGTCTTCAAAAAGACATATCGGTAACCTATGTGCCTCAAGAGATGGACAACAGGTACATTGCCGTACTTTCAGAAAAAGAATGCAAGGACAAATTGGTAGCTGTACAATCAACTACCAATTTTCCTGACGAAAAAATTCCTTGGGAAATCATCGGGCAATTTGACGTGGCGGAAGAGCGGATCGCACATATCTACAGCAACGGCTTTTTAGGATTTTCGGCTTATTTGACCAAAGAAGAAGTAGAAAAGCTGGATCAATCTCCTTTCGTGCTTCGAGTAGAGAAAGACGTTGCGCTCAATTATCCAGCACTCAATGAAAAAAGCGGGGCCAAAGCAGCGTACGTATCGCCTTCTACTTTGAAGAAAGGCCGTGGAGATTTGGTGCCTGATGGAGTGAAGAGAGTAGGAGGCCCAGTGAACTACAAAGGGAAGAACGTGGTCTATATTTTTGATAGTGGGATTGACTTGAAAAATAAGGAACTGAATGTGGAGGTCTCCAGGGGATTTAATGGAGTTTATTCAGGTGAAGATAGTAAAAGTTTGCAGGATTTAAATGGGCACGGCACACATGTGGCAGGCATCATAGCCGCAAAAATGGACGGGGTGGGGATAGCAGGTGTGGCGGCAGGTGCAAAGGTGGTACCCATTAAAATTTTGGACAAAAACGGTAACGGTACCTATTCGGGAGTGTTGGCGGCATTAGACCATATAATAAATGATGGGTGTGAAGGAGATGTGGTGAACATAAGCCTGACGGGGCCTCCAACAACAACATTGGAAACGTCTATTTTGAAAGGAGCCAAAAAAGGCATTCGTTTTGTTTTTGCAGCAGGCAATAATAGTGATGATGCCACTAATTACAGCCCGGGGAGGTTAAATGGAGAAAACCTCTATACCGTGTCGGCGATGGACGAAAACGATGTTTTTGCTGAATTTTCCAACTATGGATCTCCTCCAATTGACTGGTGTGCACCTGGTGTCAGTGTTCTTTCCACTTGGATCAATGATCAATACAATTTCAGGGACGGTACCTCCTATGCAGCGCCGCATGTAAGTGCGATGGTTCTGATGGGCGGGCCTGCAAAGGACGGTTTGGTAAAAAACGACCCTGATGGGATCTGTGATCCCATAGCAGTGGTCAAATGCCCATAGGATTTGTGATGTATGAGTGGGCGAAAGTGCCGCTAGTGATTTTGGAGACGCTTTTTTAGTTCGGTCAGCAAATATTCCAGTCCATTCACCCTGATTTCGTACATGGTGTGAAGCCACATGCCGAGTTTGCCTTCGGGGAATCCCTTTCCATGCATCCACACTAGGTAATGCTCCGGAATATCACATATTAATTTGCCCTTGTATTTCCCAAAAGGCATCTTTTTGGTTACTAGGTCCACCAGTATTTCTTTTTGCATATGCGAAGATATTCTAAATTCCTTTTAACTTTAAAAAGAAATGAAAATACTCCCTTCATTTTTACCAGCAGCAATATATAGGGAGTCTAATTTTGGTTTTATGCGATTATTTAAAACAATTGTTTTTTTAATTCTTCTATTTGGGATGATGGGTAAATCAGTTTTATGTGCCCAAAGTGGAGCGGAAGGAGATTGGAAAGGGGTCTTGGAGGTGATGGGGCAAAAGTTGCCATTGGTATTTCATTTGAATAATACCGGCGAAAAGTGGGAGGGAACCATGGACAGTCCCGCACAAGGGGCTACAGGGATTTCTTTGGATGAGGTTTTGATCGACTCTTTGAATGTGTCCTTGGCTATTAACGGACTTGGTATCCACTATAATGGTAAGATGGAGCATGATACCATCCGAGGTACGTTTTCCCAAGGAGGAATGGAAATTCCCCTCATATTGGCACGGTTACCAAAGGGTGATTCGGGGATGGGCAGAAGGCCCCAGGAGCCAAAAGGGCCTTTTGACTACGATCAGATCGAGACTTCTTTCGATAATGTTTCTGAAGGGATTACCCTTAAGGGGACCATCACCAAGCCTAATGGCACGGGGCCGTTTCCGGCAGTCGTACTGGTCAGTGGCTCTGGCCCCCAAAATCGAAATGAAGAAATGTTTGGCCATAAGCCATTTTTGGTTTTGGCCGATTACTTTACACAAAATGGAATAGCAGTACTAAGGTACGATGAACGTGGAGTCGGGGATTCCGGTGGCGAATTTAAAGATGCTACTACCTTTGATTTTGCCGATGATGCCGCGGCGGCCATGGCCCATCTGAGAAAATTCCCATTTGTCGATCAGCTAAAAGTAGGGGTAATAGGCCATAGCGAGGGAGGCATGATCGCTTGGATGATGGCAGCGAAGTGCAAGGAGCTCCGCTTTGCGGTTTCTATCGCTGGACCTACGGTTCCAGTGCCCCAGTTGATGAGACAGCAAGCCAAAGACTTTTTAGCATCCGTGGAAGGTTCAGAGGAGCAGAAGAAAAGAGAAGAAGAAGTCGTGGGAATCATTTATGACGTATTGTCTCACACCAACGACTATGATAGTCTGGAGATAGTACTTCCTGGTCGATTGGATGAATACCTCAAGCATTCAGGGGAGAATTATACCGAGGAAGAGCTTGAAGATTTTGTGGCAAAATATGCGAATATTCTTAACCCGTGGTTTTTTGCATTTGCTAAAATCAATCTTGAGGAATACATCCAGAAAACTGAAATCCCAGTTTTAGCCCTTTTTGGCGATAAAGACATTCAGGTAAATGGCAGTATCAATGCAGAGTTTTTGGAAAGAATAAAACAAGAAAATGGAAAAGAGGATTTTACCATTAAATTGTACCCAGACCTCAACCACCTTTTCCAACAAAGCAGCACTGGGGCAATGGCCGAATATGGAGTCATCGAGGAGACGTTTAGTGAGGAAGCCATGGAAGATATTGTCGAGTGGGTATTGGTACAATAGCTGATATTGGATGTCAGGTAAGTGAAGTGGTGGATAGTGGGGGGCTGTTTTACGGTATTTGTACCAAATTTCGATTTTTAATGGAAATATGGTTATGAGACGGGCGAAAACTAGGAAAACAAGGTAGATTATTGTGGGCTTAATTTCTTTACTAAATTTTAATTCAATAAATTTGGCCTAGCAAAAAATCACCATCCTATACGAGGTTGTACGATGTTTTTAGCATGCGAACCACTTTTGTGTTTGGAATGTTAGCAAGTGGGGAGTGAGACGAAGGATTTATAAAAACAACATAATTTTACCTATTAACCTTAATTAAAAATGACAAAGATTAAAGTAGGAATTAACGGATTCGGAAGAATAGGAAGACTGGTGTTCCGAGCAGCTCAGGAAAGAGATGATGTTCAGATCGTAGGTATCAATGACCTTGTCGATGTGGATTATATGGCTTATATGTTAAAATATGACTCTACTCACGGTTTGTTTAAAGGTGAAGTAGAAGTGAAAGACGGCCAGTTGGTGGTTAATGGAAATGCTATCCGTGTGACTGCTGAAAAAAATCCTGCTGACCTAAAGTGGTCTGACATCGGTGCGGAATATATCGTAGAATCTACTGGTCTTTTCCTTACCAAAGAAAAAGCCCAAGGCCATATCGAAGCGGGTGCCAAGAAAGTGGTTATGTCTGCTCCTTCCAAAGACGACACACCTATGTTCGTAATGGGAGTAAATGAATCTTCTTACACTTCTGATATGCAGTTTGTTTCCAATGCATCTTGTACTACCAACTGCCTAGCGCCGCTTGCCAAAGTGGTAAATGACAACTGGGGAATCGAAGAAGGCCTGATGACTACTGTACACGCAACTACTGCTACGCAGAAGACAGTGGACGGACCATCCATGAAAGACTGGAGAGGTGGACGTGGTGCTGGACAAAACATCATCCCTTCATCTACCGGTGCTGCCAAAGCGGTAGGAAAAGTGATCCCTGAGCTTAATGGTAAACTCACAGGAATGGCTTTCCGTGTACCTACTCCAGATGTGTCTGTAGTGGATCTTACTGTAAGACTTAAGGAGGCTGCTTCCTACGAAGAGATTTGTGCCAAAATGAAGGAAGCTGCTGAAGGAGACCTGAAAGGTGTATTGGGATATACTGAAGATGCAGTAGTGTCCAATGACTTTATTGGTGATTCCAGAACTTCTATTTTCGATGCTGGTGCTGGTATCCAATTGAGCGACAAGTTTGTGAAGCTGGTATCTTGGTATGACAACGAGTGGGGTTATTCTAATAAAGTGGTAGACCTACTTGCCTATATTGCGAAAAAAGGTTGATTAATACCTTTCTAAAATAAATCTAAAAACCCGGTAGCGTTCATGCTGACCGGGTTTTTTTATGCCTTGATTTTTTGGTGCCCTACTGGACGGACCTGTCTGGTCAGATAGAGCAGATATCTAACCATTGCTCCCCTCGGTTTTAGATTATCCAGCGCCTGGCTGTGTGAGCTGGTCAAAGTGTAAAAAGACGTAGACCGACCTCTGTTATGTTCAATATTCCCTAAACAGCATTTACTTAGGTATATATTGCCTATGATTAGTATAAATTATTAAAATTTACTTTTTCCTGTCTATTTGAATTCAAGTTTTATATATTTACGGAAAATACATTTTAAATATATAAAAATGCACATGAAGAATTATTTTTTGCCTTTTGTGTTTTTAGCGGTGTTTTCATTAAACTCCTGTATTTCAAATAAAAAGGTGACTTATCTACAGAATAAGGAAGAGAAAGCCGAATTGGAAGAAGATAAATTGCTTAGTTATCAAATTCCAGAATACAAGCTCCAATATAATGATATCATCGACGTAAAAGTGCTTACGGCTGAGGACATGATCGAAAAGGGGTTTAGTGCGGGGGAAGAAGGGAATACGATGAACCGAAGTGGTATGGGGCAGAATGGTGGCGATATTTACTATATGACGGGATATACTATTGATAAGGATGGTAATATCCGCTTGCCTTTGGCAGGAAATGTAAGGGTAAAGGATATGTCACTGGAAGAAGCTCGTTTGGCCATTGAAAAATCGCTCAGGAAGTATGTCAATACAGAGCTTTATGTACGCGTAAAGCTAGGTGGAATTAGGTATACGGCCTTTGGTGAGTTTCGTAAGCCTGGTAAGTATGTGGTGCTGCAGGATCGGATGACGATTTTTGAAGCCATTGCCAATGCCGGTGATATGACTGTCGTGGCCAAACGTGATGAGGTGATGCTTATAAGGCAGTACCCTGAGGGAACGAAACTTCATATGGTGGACCTTAACGACCGGAGTATCATTCAGTCTCCCTATTATTTTATCCAACCGAATGACCAGATTTATGCTGAACCGATGAAGGTCAGGGAAATCGGAACTGGTGAGAATACCGCACAAACCCTTGCATTGGTTTTTTCTGCTATTACAGCAGTGGCGTTAATAATTAATTTGAGCAATTAAATATTATGGATAATCTTCAAAATAACCCAGGTGCCCCATCACCTGTTTTTCAATTTAACAACGAGAATACTTTTGATTTCAGGTCTATTTTGGTAAAATACCTGGGTTATTGGCCATGGATCGCTTTATTTGTGTTTTTGGGAATGGCCGGGGCATTTTTTGTCAATAGGTACAGTACACCGATTTGGTCTGTGGAGTCCACGGTATTGATCAAGGACGAGAGCAGTGGGATGTCCATGGATCTTTTTGAAAATACTGGATTGGTGAAATCATCCAGTAATATTGAAAATGAAATTGGGATATTAAAATCCTATACACTTGCAGAAGAGGCCGTCCAGGAGCTTAATATAAATGTCCAAGTTTATAAGCAGGGTGTCCTTGGGATGGTTCCTGTGTACGGTAATCAGTCCATGCTCGTGGAGGTGGATTGGAATCACCCTCAAATGGTAGGTGGAGTGATGAAATTGGTTAAAAGTGAAGGTGAGGGGTTCATTCTGACATTGGAAGAGGATAATTTCCAGACATTCAATCCCGGTGACCCGTTTTATAAAACAACTATAGAAAACATAAGCCTGAATGAAGGTGAGTACGCATACGGGGAGTGGATCGAAGGAGTGAACTTTAGGTTTAAGGTCGAGAATGTTTCCGCACAGACAGGAGATGAATTTTTGTTTCGATTACAAGATACACCGTCTCTCGCGAAGCGTTATAAAAACGAATTGATGGCGGGGCCCATCAATAAGGAAGCGTCCATTCTTAGTCTCAAATTGGAAACTCCAGTGAGAAGACTCGGGGAAGATTATCTCAATGCACTGATGGAAGTGTACCTTCAGCGAGAACTCAATGAAAAGAACCGTACTTCCGATAATACAGTCAGGTTTATTGAAAACCAGCTGAGTGATATTACGGATTCACTGACTTTTTTTGAAGATAGGCTGGAGCAATATAGGACACAAAATAAAGTGTTTAATCTTAGTGAAGAGGGAAACCAGATTTTTGAGCGGATGCAAGAACTCGAAACCGAACGGTCCCAGATGGAGATTAATCTAAAGTACTATCAGACGCTCCAAAACTACTTAGACCATAATAATGAAGGCGACCTATTGGTCCCCTCTGTTGTGGGGATTTCGGATCCTTTGCTAAACTCTCTGGTGCTGAACCTGGGGGAACTTCAAGCTGAACGTGTACGATTGTCCTCCAACTATTCCAATGAAACTCCGGCCGTGAGAGAGATCAAAAACAAGATCGATAATACAAAGAATGTACTCAGGGAAAATGTGAGTTCGGCGATAAGAAACACCCAGTCGATGATAGGTGAACTAGGAGGAAATATCCGTCAGGTGGAGCAACAGATCAATGTACTGCCTGAGACAGAAAGGCGTCTTTTGGGGATCCAAAGGAAGTTTACCATCAATGAAAACATCTATGTCTATCTGCTCCAGAAAAGGGCAGAGGCAGAGATCACCAGAGCTTCCAATTCACCCAACAATTCTGTCCTGGATTGGGCAAAGGCAGGAAACCTACCCGTAGCTCCCAAGACCAAGGTAAATTATTTATTGGGCATGTTGTTGGGCTTTTTTATTCCGTTGGGTTTTGTAGGGCTTAGGGATTTTTTTAATGTGAAAATCCAAGATGTAAAAGAGCTCGAAAAGCTGACGAAGATTCCCGTGGTGGCCAAAATAGGCAGGGCCAAGTATGGAGCCTCTGTGCCTGTGCTTACCGAGCCCAAATCATCGGTGACGGAAGGATTTAGAAGCCTCAGGGCAGATATGACCTACCTAAGCCCGAAAAACAAAGAGCACCTCACTATCTTGTTTACCTCTACTGTGTCAGGAGAGGGGAAGACGTTTTGTAGTGTCAACACCGCTTCGGCATTTGCATTAAAGGGAAAGAAAACCTTGCTGATGGGGCTGGACTTAAGAAAACCCAAGATTGCGTCAGATTTCAAACTTAAAAATGACAGGGGGATAAGTACGTGTTTGAGTACCGATGTTTGTTGGAGAGAGGTCGTTCAGCAAAGCGGAATGGACAATTTGGACATACTGTTGTCAGGCCCTATTCCACCAAACCCTGCTGAAATTTTGCTCCAGGACAGGTTCGAAGAGATTATGAAAGAGGTAAAAGAACAGTATGAAGTCGTGATACTCGACTGCCCTCCTGTAGGCTTGGTTTCTGAAACTAAAGAACTATTTCGATATGCGGATATTAACCTCTTTGTGTTCCGCCAGCAATATTCGAGAAGAGAAAATGTGGAACTCGCAAACGAGCTTAGTGAAAAGGGAGGGGTGAAAAAACTCTACGGTCTACTAAATGACATTCATCTCAATGGAAGGGGAGGATATGGCTATGGATACACCTATGGTAGAAGTTACGGTTACCATGATGACCAGCCTGTTTCTTGGTGGAAGAAGCTATTGGCAAAGGGCTAGGTGCGTAGGGCATGATAGGCTGAAATTCTTTGTTTAATTTACGCTGAACCGTCAGATGGGGGCTTTGCATGTTCTTAACATTGTTTTTTTTCCGGCTGTTTAGAGGTTGACTCATGGCACCGTTATGGTGAGCCTGTTTGGCCGCCCATGGCCATCAGGCTAACGCATGAAAGTTGATTAAACCCGGAATCAATGCCGTTTAGTTAGTATGTACCTGGAAATATTGGTTCTATTGTTTTTCTGCTAAATTCCAAGATGGTTTTCATCTCTTTACTTTTGTCACTTTTTTGCTTCAGGTCAAAAAAGTGACCAAAAAACCCCGCCGCTGTGCATCTATTGGCCTAAAATTAAAACCTTCCCTCATGCAGGTAAACTCCTCCTTTTCTAGCTGCCAACATTCTTTTTGGCTAGTATTTCGTCAAACAAGCCTGCCTTTTTGCTCACCCGCTTTTTAATTTCTTAACGCCCAATACCTGCAAGGCGGATCCGATTAATAAGTTTCTTATGGATAAATTATCATCATTATTCCATGTAGTGGTATATTTTCTTAAGTAACCGAGTTGAGCGAAAACTATAAGCCCCCCTGCGCCAAAAAAAGGTATCGCTTCCTTATTACGGCCCTTGGTATGCCTGTTTTCCAGCCGATGGTGGAGGCCGTTAAGAAAGGGAGTTGGCTCGCGTCGTGGAACAGCGAGACCCACTCACTTTTAGGTCATAGCCATCGGGTGGAAATTAAAATGGGTGACGGATTTCGGTCGCAGGGTAAATCCATGTTCCATTTTAAAGGGCATACCACCGGCCTAGATTTTTTTCTTTCTTTTTTCATCAATGGAAAAAAGGAAAAGGATAAAATCCACCAAGATGATCAGGTTTCCCCAGCCAAAGTCAATCAAAAAAAGGCCTCTTAGGTATATGAAAAGAAGGAAATCCCCTTAACTAAACGGCATTGAACCCGGAATATGCAATAGCCTATCTGTTGCGACCTTAAACTGCTTCAAAATCAGCCGTTTCACTTTAGTTTTCGGCATAACCGTAGCGGTGCTACGCTAATGCCTCCAAACTAACTGATTTTCTTGCACTTTCAGCTCTCACTACGATTCCTAATGCATAATCCGGGTTAAACGATATTGCCCGGTTTATGCATTAGCCTATCTACACCATGGCTCACGGGCATTAGGATCTGATCCTCTGCGGCGACCAAAAATGTAGCCGATAATCTTTAGTTTTCAGAGATCTAGCTATTTTTCTGGGGGCGATCCGCTTTCTTCATAACCTGAGCTCGACTTAATTTTAGTGTAAAAAACGTCATAGCGAACCCCCTTTTCCATCCCCTCAAATCTCCCCTAAGCCCTGTTTGGCTCCAGACAAGCCTGCCTTTGGCTTTAGACAGGCTCGCAGTGCATGTTCCGACTACTGTACGGAGACGGTCTTATAATCGAACTGAGCTTATTAAGATCCCCGCGAATTCTTGGGCACATAAGCCAACCGCGCAAAATGCATATTTAAATGAATGGGTGTAGGGGAAGGGAAAGAAGCTGCCAATTGTTAAGGTGTGTAGAGTTGAACTAATTCTTTTATTTTACTTGTTTTTATTGATAGTAAATATTTTTGATATGATTTTGTTTGAAAACTATGGTGATATTTCTTTATAGTGTGGTTTTTGATTATTTGAAGTTTATCGAATTGTTCTATGTATGAATAAAGTTTTTTAAAAATATATATAATTATAATAAACGTATATTTTTTTGATTTATAATGCTTTTTAGTGCATTTATGGTTTTTTATAATTTTGATAGTGTTTCATTAGTATGTAATAAAACAAATAAATTATATAAAATATATATGTGTTTTGAGCATATTTACTATTGTATTATTCTATATAAATATATGAATTTAGTGACTAATAGCTGTTTTATAATCGTAAATCGATTGTTCATTTACTTGAATAATATATTTTTATTTAAAAAAAAGAATATTTATTAATATTTGTCAAAAATACTCGTTTTCGGGTATTTTATTTTTTAATAGCATTTAAAGATATTTAAAATGCGTTTTTTCAAGTTAAAAAGTGCATATTTGTACTGATATCATTGAGGTGGTAATCAGGTAGTGCCCTGATGAAGGTAGGTTTTTATGATGTCAGCTATAACTAATGTCCCAGAATAGCCTCAGTTTTTAATAATACTATTTTTTATAAAGTATTTTTAATAAAACTATGTGGCTTACGTGGCGAAGCTATATTTATCAGACTAAAAAGGATAAAACTATTTCTAATTATAAAAAATTATAAAAAAACAATAATAAATTTTACACCTATTGTTTTCACTGGAAAAGCTAATTTAAAGTGTATATGTTTTAAATTATGGCTTGTTCCGTTTTTTGATAGTTGATAACTAAAATGATTTTAAATTACTAATGGATATTAAGCAACTGAAAGTGTATATCGCTGGTCATCGTGGGATGGTAGGGGCTGCTATATGGAGAGAACTGGAGGCCAAAGGGTATGCACGTCTTATTGGAAAAACCAGTGGTGAACTGGACCTTAGAAATCAAAATGAAGTAAGGGCCTTTTTCAATGAAGTCCAACCGGATGTGGTAATCGATGCCGCTGCCCGAGTAGGGGGAATCTTGGCCAATGATACATATCCCTATCAGTTTTTAATGGATAATCTCCAAATACAGAACAACTTGATAGATGCGTCCTATGCCAACGGAGTTTCTAAATTTATTTTTCTTGGATCCTCCTGCATATATCCCAAACTAGCCAGTCAGCCCTTAAAAGAAGAATATTTGCTGACGGGTAGTCTGGAGCCGACCAATGAATGGTATGCAATAGCAAAAATTGCTGGGGTGAAAGCATGCGAAGCCATAAAGCGACAGTATGGCAAAGATTATCTGGCACTGATGCCCACCAATCTGTACGGACCATTTGATAATTTTGACTTGAATACTTCCCACGTCCTTCCTGCTATGATCAGGAAGTTTCACGAAGCCAAAATTCAAGGCAATTTGCCTGTTACCCTTTGGGGATCAGGAACGCCGATGAGGGAATTTTTGCATGTGAAAGATCTTGCGCGGGCAGTACTGTTTGCAGTGGAAGGGGAGTTAAAAGAGAGCCTTTATAATGTGGGTACAGGAAAAGACTTGACCATTAGATCTTTAGCGGAAACGATCCAAGGGGTGGTGGGACATAGAGGTGAAATTATTTGGGATTCATCTAAGCCCGATGGGACTCCACGTAAGTTACTGGATGTGTCCAGAATGGCCAGTGAAGGTTGGCAGGCCGAAATAGCCTTGGAGGAAGGTATTTCTAAGACCTATGAATGGTTTAAGGAGAACAGTGAGCAAATCAAGGAAGTACAGTTTTAGCAGATGAATACGCTTTTGATCTAGCATATACCAATGTCATTTTTTCCTATGGGAAAAGGACTGATCACTTAATTACATATCGTTTTTTGTCTTTAATCAATTTACCAGAGATAGCACTTTTTTATAATCATCATTTCACAGAAACCACAAAATAAGTATGGACACCAACCAAAAAGTCGCGTTAATCACGGGAATAACAGGCCAAGATGGGGCCTATCTTGCAGAGTTGCTTTTGAGCAAAGGGTATAAAGTACATGGTATTAAACGTAGGTCCTCCTTGTTCAATACGGATCGTATTGATCATTTATATGAAGATCCACATACAGCTGATCCTCAGTTGATCCTTCATTTTGGGGATATGACTGATTCCATGAACCTGACCAGGATCATTCAGGAGACGCAGCCTGATGAGATTTATAACCTTGCGGCGATGTCCCATGTGAAGGTCTCTTTTGATACTCCGGAATATACAGCCAATGCAGATGGTATAGGGACGTTACGGATTTTGGAGGCGATACGGTTTTTGGGACTGGAAGAGAAGACGAAGGTATATCAAGCGTCCACTTCTGAGCTGTTTGGTCTGGTACAGGCTGTTCCGCAAAAAGAGGATACCCCTTTCTATCCACGCTCGCCTTACGCGGTGGCCAAGATGTATGCTTATTGGATCACGGTCAACTACCGGGAAGCGTATAATATATTTGCTTCCAATGGTATTTTGTTTAACCACGAGTCACCGTTAAGGGGAGAGACATTCGTGACCAGAAAAATCACCAGGGCAGCGGCGAAGATCGCCTTGGGGCTTCAGGATAAGCTGTACTTGGGAAATCTAGATTCGAAGAGAGACTGGGGGCATGCCAAGGATTATGTTCGGATGATGTGGATGATTTTACAGGCTGAGAAGGCAGAGGACTGGGTGATCGCCACAGGAGTGACCACTACCGTGAGGGAGTTTGTTAAGCGAGCATTTGAATTTGTTGGATATACCTTGCGGTTTGAAGGCAAAGGAGTGGAAGAAGTGGGGATATTGGAGGACATCGATGCACTGAAATACCAAGAAGCTACTGGGAATATCCTACAGACTTATCAGTTGAATCAAATTGGCGATACCATCGTTCATGTTGATCCCAAATACTTCCGTCCTACTGAAGTAGACCTCCTTATTGGTGATGCCACGAAAGCATATAAAAAACTAGGCTGGACCCCAGAATATGACCTTGCCGACTTGGTCAATGACATGATGGAAGCAGATGTGGCCCTCTTCCTGAGAGACCTGTACCTGAAAGAAGGCGGCCATAAGATATTGGTGCAGGCAGAGTAGAGGGACATGGGGTTAATTAATAGTCGATTTAGATTTGGAGGCAAAGAAGATAGTTTCTGGTGTTAAGTGGACCAGTATTCAGTTTGTAATAGGGACTGCTTTCAGGTTTTCGATTAAGCTCATTTTGGCTAAGCTACTCCTTCCCGAAGAGTTTGGGCTTGTCGGGATGTGTTCGATTTTTATTGCCGTAGCATCTGCCGCATCTGAAATAGGAATGTCCGCTGCACTTATTCAGCGTGAAAATGATGATGAAGTCCTGCCCATGTATTCTACTGCATTTTGGACTGGGATAGGCTGGGGGCTAGTGGTCTTTGCAATTATGAGTGTTTTGATTGGGCCGTTTGCAGCAAACTTTTATGGTCAGCCAAGATTGATCCAATTAATACCTGTGTTAAGCATTGGTATTTTAATTAAACCATTTGGTATGATTCATACGGTTATCCTTACCCGTCGCATGGACTTTAAAGTTATTACTAAGGCATTGAATATAGCAGTTTTAATCGCTGGGGTAATAGCTATTATCTCAGGCTTTTTAGGCGCTGGCGTTTGGGCCTTGGTGGTTAATAATGCATTGGCGCCCATTTTGGCATTGCCGACCCTCTTTTCTGCGACAAACTGGAAGCCTAAAATTGAATGGAAAAAGGATCAGTTTAAGAGCATTTTTGGTTTTGGAGCATATTCTTCTGGGACACAGATTTTCAGTACGTTAACCTATAATGTTGATAATTTATTGATAGGTAAGATGTTGGGATCTAGTTTATTAGGTACGTATACTTTGGCCTTTTCACTGACGGAGCAGGTTAGACAGACAGTAAGTAGTGTACTGAACAAAGTGATGTATCCAGTATTCGGCAAACACCAACAAAATAAAGGTGTCTTGCGAAAATACTTTTTAAATATTGTACATCTTAATGCCATTATGTTGTATCCATTAATGGGCTTTATGATGTTATTTGCCAATGAGATAGTGTTGTTTTTTGGAGCCGAATGGGTGGGAGCGGTTATTCCTTTACAATTGCTCTCATTGGCCATCATGATACATTTAATGGTTAATTCTTTCGGGTCTATCATCCGTGGTATAGGAAAACCTAAGTTGGAAATGAAGATCATAATGGGGTTGACCTGTTTTATATTAATTCCTGGGCTGATAATAGGGATCACGAAGTTTGGTTTGGTAGGGGCAGCAGTAGCTATATTGATCAATAAACTGGCGTTGTCGATTACCGGAATGATTGTTTTAAAAAAACACATTGGGCTTTCTGCCAAGGAGCTGTTAGGGGTTTTGGTGAACCCGGTACTGGCAGTAGCAATTAGTTCTGTTTGTGTATACATTCTGAAAAACACTATTGCCAATGTTGGGTTTTTTATACCGGCGGTGGTGTTTTTAGTGATTTCTTATGGAAGTATAGTAGTGAAAGAAAAGGACAATTTGTTCAAGTTGGTAAAACTTATGGCGTAATAATGAAAAAACTTTTGACAAAAGGTTATAATATTTTTGTTGGTGTTAAGGATAATAGATTACCATTTTTATTTGTAAACTCACCAGTGATGAGTGGTATATATTATGCACTTTTTTCCAATAAATTCAGAAGGGAGCAACATGCTGTTTTGAAAGGTAAGGTCGCGCATTTACGTGATTTACGTATTAATAAGGCCAATATCTATACCCTTATTCGTAATACCCATCGATTAGAAAAAGGCTTGTTAATGAGGCCGAGAAAACCCGTCTTTGGATTGGATTACATAGGGGAGACCGTGGATGCTTTTGTTAATATCTGGGAGCCAAATAAAATACAGACAGACGCACAGTATAAGTGGTTCTATGAAGTATTGGAGGAGTATTTTACTACTTCTGGTCCGCACCAAAAAGTGGAAACACTAAAGAGTAAGTTTAAAAACAAAGTAAACGGCTTTCGGCTTGATGATAGCTGCACGGATAAGATGAAGTATATTCCTTATGCTAGGCAAGAGCAAAACAAGAGCAATATTACCTACGAGGAGTTTTACAAATTAACTAAGTACAGGAGGTCTGTCAGGTGGTTTTTAAATAAGCCTGTGCCTCGCGAACTTATAGATAAGGCAATATTGGCGGCTAATCAATCACCTAGCGCCTGCAATCGTCAGCCTTTTGAATATCGGATTATTGATGATCCAGATTTGCTTAAAGAGGTGACCACTTTACCCATGGGTATCAGAGGATATGAGCATAATATACCAATGCTTATAGTGGTAGTAGGAAATCTTGGTGCATATTTCGATGAAAGAGACAGGCATGTGATATATATAGATGCCTCTTTGGCTAATATGTCATTTATGTTGGCTTTGGAAACATTGGGAGTAAGTTCTTGCTCCATTAATTGGCCTGATATTGAGCATTTGGAAATGCAGATGGAAAGGATTTTAAATTTAGATAGAAGCCAACGTCCCATTATGTGTATGGCGGTTGGGTTTCCTGATCCAATTGGAAAAGTCGCTTATTCAGAAAAGAAATCAATAGAAAAATTCAGAAAATATAATTAGGTGAAAAAGGTTACTATTCAAATTGATGGCACTAACACGTTGAATAAAGGAGCAGAGTTGATGCTACACTCCGTGGTAGAGCAAATAAGAAAAAAGAATGAATCCTATCAAATAATCTATAATTCAAATGTGCCTTTTACCGATAGTGTGGGATTGCCCAAGAAATTAAATATCCAGAAGCGTGCAGCAATGAAATATGGCAAAGTGCCTAGGGCCTTGTTAGGCAGAATGAATATTAACACAACCTATTTTTCTAACTTTTATGCTTTAAAAGACATTGATATCGTCTTAGATGCAGGAGGCTTTCAGTTTTCTGATCAATGGAAATATTCGACAAGGAAGATGGATCTCTGGAAGGGCTATTATGAATCATTAAAAAAAGCGGGGACCAAAATCATATTACTTCCCCAGGCCATGGGGCCTTTTAATACGAAGGGAGGAATAGATTCTATAGAAATGGTGAATAGGTATTGTGATATCATTATTGCCAGAGAAACTATCTCCAAACAGCACGTGCTGAATGCAGGTGTAGAACCTGAACGAGTTTGGTGTTATCCAGACTTTACTTCTGTTACAAAAGGAGCAGCTAGTTCTTATGCTGACTATGCCAAAGGTAAAGTTTGCGTCATACCAAATAAAAAAATGATCACGCATGTATCTGAAAGTAATGTGAGTTATTTTGAATTCTTTAAAAATATCATTCAGTGCTTAATTGAATTAGGTGAAGATGTTTTTATTCTCAATCATGAAGGGAAGGGGGATTATGAAATATGTAAAAGGCTGAATGCTGATTTTGATAATAGATTTACAGTTATTTCAGATTTGGATGCGCTAGCTACAAAAGGGGTAATCGGAGCTTCTAAATTTACCATCTCTTCAAGGTTTCATGGGGTGGCGAGCTCCTTGAGTCAAAATGTACCATGTCTTTCTACTAGCTGGAACCATAAATATGAAATGCTCTTTAGCGAGTATGGAATAACTGACGGAGTGCTGGATCTAAATACAAAATATGAGAATTTGAAGGAGCGAATTCGAAAAGAATTGGCCTGTGTTCCTGAAAGTGTGATAAAGTTGGAGAAATTTTCAGTGGAGCAGTCAAGGAAAGTCCATGAAATGTGGGATAAAGTGTGGGAAATCGTAGAAAAATGAATCCAGCGATAGTCGTTATAGGATATAACCGCCCCCAATCGTTATTGCGATTACTGAAGAGTATTGCTGCTGCTAAATATCCGTCAGAACCGATTACACTTATCATCAGTATCGATTATTACGATGGACCCAGACATGATGAAGTGGTGGGGATTGCGGAGGAGTATGACTGGAAATATGGAAAGAAAATCGTCTCGGTCCAAAAAGAAAACCTGGGGTTAAAAGCGCATATTTTACAATGCGGCGACTTGACCGAAACTTATGACTCGGTGGTTATCTTGGAAGACGACCTGATCGTTTCTCCCCAGTTTTATGAATTTTCGAGCAATGCCATTCAGTTTTACCATAGCGAAAGCAGGATTGCGGGGATTTCATTATATGCCTATGAATACGAAGAGCTGGGGTGGTTTAAGTTTTACCCGAGAGACATAGGAACAGCAACCTATTTTATGCAGTGGTCGTCTTCTTGGGGCCAGATCTGGACCAGGAGTCAATGGAGGGAGTTTCGTAAATGGTATACTGCCAAGGTGGATATAGAAGGTATAAATGCTCCCGACCAAGTGAAAAACTGGAAAAACTCCTGGAAAAAATTCCATATCCTCTATTTGGTAGACACCAATCGCTTTTTTGTGTTTCCTTATAAGTCTTACACTACACTGATGGACGGAGCAGGGACACACCACCAACATGACACCAGAACCAATAATGTAGCCTTGGTGGGAGAAAACAAGCAACCTGTGGAACAGAAATTTTCCTCTTTTCCAAATGAAGACATCAGCTATGATAGTTTCTTTCAGCCTCTTTCACGTTCGGTATTCCTCGAGCAAACCGGTAAAGAAATGTCGGTTGATTTTGACCTCTATGGTACCAAGCGGCTCCATAATTTTAAGAACGAACTGGTTTTTGGTATGAAGCATTCCGATAATCCAATTTTGAAGTGTAGCAATAAGCTGATCCCCTTGGAGGACAATCTGTACCATGCCCTGGAAGGGGAGATATATGATCTTGGGTACTTACATGATCTACGTCCCAAAAGCAGTGTTTATTTACAGGGAAAAAAGCTCTATTCGAGCAGAAAAGTCTTCGCCATATCTGAAATGGCCAAGGTGGTATTGTACAGGGTGTTGAGTAAAATGAAGGTTGGAGGATAATATGATATTGGTTTTTGATCCGCAGTTGACGGGACACCATTCCGAGTATATCGGGCATTTGGTAGAGCATATTTACCAGAGACCCCAAGGTATGAAGGTGACATTTGTGGTCCATCCTGAATTTGCTTCTAGGTTTCCGGATATTAGGCACAAAGCAAAGCGTTCCCCTGAGATAGAATGGATAGGCCTTCACCAAGAAGAAATCAGTAAAATCACGCAAGGTAATATGGCCTCTCGGTCGAATGCTGAATTCCGTATAATGGATAAATATGCCACGACATTCCAAGCAGATCATGTCATTGCCCTTTACTTTAATACGATCCAGTTGGCGCTTTCCTACCAAAGGCCTCGATACAGTATCAGCGGAATTTTGTTTTTGCAGTTCTTTAGAATGGAAAGGGGCAATTTAAAGGATAAGTTAAAGTACTATCGAAAGTACCTGACCACTTGGCTGTACACCAAAAACAAGCGGCTGACCAAAGTGTTTATCCTTAACGATGATCAGACAGTGGATTTTCTTAATACAACTTTCAGGACCAGCATTTTTGAAATGCTCTCCGACCCAATCCCCAACCTGAAGCCTTTAGAAGGGTTTGATATTTACAGTCATTACAAAATCCCCCCTACCCGAAAGATACTACTCCATATAGGTTCACTTGGAGACAGGAAAGGCACCTACGAAACATTGGCGTCTACCCGGTATATTGATAAAGAAGCACAGGCTGATTACACGCTGTTACTCGTGGGAAAGGTAAGGAGCAAAGCAGAATCCGTCAAATTGAATGAAGCCATCAGTGCCTGCCAAAAAGAAACCGATTGCCAGATTATATGGGACGAACAGTTTGTGTCCAATGACATGATGAAGAGTTTGTTTGATCGGTGTGATGTGGTCCTGATGCCTTATAAAAACCCCGAGGCCAGTAGCGGAATACTAGGGCATGCTGCCAACTCCGGAAAGCCAGTGGTCACTGTAGACAAGGGGCTTTTGGGGCATATCGTAAAGCGGGAAGGCTTGGGTGTATTGGTAAATAACGTAGACCCCGTGGAATTAGGAGCGGCCATTCCCAGAGCGGTTAGGTTTCGTCCATCACGAGAACGGCTAGGAGAATTTGTTAAGAAGGGCAGCCAAGAAGTTTTTGCTGATTTACTGATGACTTCATGAAAAGTAGCTTCTTCAGATACAGTTTGTACTTTTTATTTGGGTTTATCTGTTTATCCACTTTTTCTACCTATTTGTCTCATCTATTGGGTTTTCCCATAGGAGTTCCAGAGGTTTTTGCTTGTCTATTTATCCCTGTGTTATATAAGGAATTTACTTATTTAAGGACTTCTCCTGTTACTGGAGGTTTTATCATTGCTTTTTTGGGACTTATCATTTTGGGAATTATGTTCAGTGGGGATGTCTATGCAGTAGTAGGCACTTCACGAGTTTACTTTTATATATTTTATTTTGCATTACTTTTTTCTAGGATAGACAAGATAGATACTACATCACTATTTATGGTTTCGGCAGGAGCCGTGATTGGAAGTGGATTTAGTAATTACCTGCTTGTTCTTCAGTTGGGACAAGAGGAAGTAAGGGGGTATTCTAATTTTATTGCCCTTTCTGTATTTGTCATTTATCCTTTGGTGAAGAAGAAAGTGATCTTGTTTTTAATTTGCTTAGGAATCGCTATTGTATTGGCTTTTTATTCGGGGCTTCGTCGACAGATCGTAGAGGTTGTTATCAGTTTGGTTTTCGGTTTGCTGATCCTTATGCTCTATAGAAAAGGGAAGTCGTTAAGCCTTATGTTTGTAGCTGTTGTTGTCGGTGTTTTCGCCTGGGCCAATATCTCCTTGATCGAACAATATTTGCTTGAAAATCATTTCTATTTGTGGCAAAGGGTCTTTTATAAAACTCAGATAGCAATGGAGGATGGAGGATCGGAGGGGTCACGGTATGAACACTTGGGATTGTTGCTTGATTATTTTGCGGAATGCATTTTTCCAAGAGGTTTTTTCCCGAGAGGGTCGAGTTTTTCTGTAGGAGATCATGGAGGTAGCACACTGGATTTTCCTCTATTTGAGTTATTATATACATTTAGTGCTTTTGGGATGGTGGTATTTATCCTATGGATGGTTTCCAGTTACGTGAAAAACCTTATGGTGCTTCTGTCTTTACCCAAAGGAGGCTATAGTGAAGAGTTAATGATTGTACTTTCATGTATCCCAGTGTTGCTGTTTGCTACATTTTTTGATGGTAGTTTTATTCAGTATTCCTTCGTAGCACCGTTTTCAGGGTATTTGTTTGGGAGGTTGTTTAGATTTTCATTTAGGAATGTTTACCAGAATTCACCCCGGATTTACCAGTGGTCGGCTTATACTTCAAATTCAAAAATGGAATGAATTCTAAACAGGAAATTTGCCTAATTTATAATTATGCCCAACACTACAGAGAAGGGGTGTTTACTGAGATGGACAGGGAATTGTCCTGTGATTTTTATTTCGGAGATAAGATGGGGGACGTCCGAAAGATGGATTATTCATTATTAAAGAATTTCAGAAAAGAAGTCAAGAACGTTAAGTTATTGCCACCGATTTACTGGCAAAAAGGAGCTTTGGCACTAGGCAACAAGCCCTATAAAAAATTCATCGTATTGGGAGAGTATTATTGTCTCTCGACATGGCTTCTTGCCTTCTGGTGTAAGGCAAATAAGCAAGAAATTTACTTTTGGACCCATGGATGGTATGGGAATGAGTCGACAACAAAGAAAATCGTAAAGAAAATATTTTTTGGTCTAGCAGATGGATTGTTGCTGTACGGCGACTATGCCAGGCGGTTAATGGTCAAAGAAGGGTTTTCGGATAAAAAATTAAAAGTTATTTATAATTCCTTGGACTATTCCCTGCAAGTAAACCTTCGGGAAAAACAGAGGGTAGATACTATTTATAGGGACCATTTCGGCAATAGTGACCCTGTATTGGTTTTTATTGGGAGGCTTTCGAAAGTTAAAAAGCTGGAAATGCTGATCCTAGCGATGAAGAGGTTGGAGATTTCGTACCATCAGCCAGTTAATTTAATCTTGGTAGGTGATGGGGAAGAGCGAAGTTTCTTGGAAAAAGAAGCGGCTAGATTTGGGCTTTCCGACCGGGTTTGGTTTTATGGCGCATTATACGATGAATCCCACATAGCCAATTTAATCTATAATGCGGATATCTGCGTAGCTCCGGGAAATGTAGGGTTGACTGCAATGCATTCCATGGTTTATGGGACACCGGTCATTACCCATAATGATTTTAAGTTTCAAATGCCCGAGTTTGAGGCCATTTCTCCAGGGGTAACGGGTGATTTTTTTGACAAGGGTGATCATGAACATTTGGCAAAAAAAATATACGAATGGCTTGAAAATGATTGGGATAGGGATGAGGTCAGGCTAAACTGTTTTAAGGTCATCGACACATATTATACCCCTACTTTTCAAATTAATGCGATTAAGGAATTCATATTGGATGAAGCAGATCATAAGGAAGTTTTACAGAAACACTAGAATGGCGCTTTTGCGTCGTCAAAAAAAATTAAAGTTTGTTCACAGGACATTTTATATGGGAAAAGGAGTCCGGGTTTCCGGTGATCTGAGAGCGGGGAGGTACGCGTATATTGGCCCGCATTCCATTATATACCCCAAGGTGACCATTGGGGACTATACCATGTTGGCCAATGACGTGTCCATTATCGGGGGGGACCATGATTACCTAAAGGCCGGCGTTCCTATCATTTTTGCGGGAAGAGGGCTGTTAAGTCCCACCAATATAGGAAAGGATGTGTGGATCGGTGCTCATGTAAAAATAAAAGCTGGGATTTCGATAGGAGATGGAGCCGTTATCGCTATGGGGTCGATCGTTACCAAGGATGTGGAGCCATACTCGGTCTATGCAGGTGTCCCTGCCAGAAAACTCAAAGACCGTTTTGATGATCATAAAGACCTGAACAAGCACAGGGCAATGCTGGAGAATTCACACGACCAAAATGCTTTTGATTTTGAGATGTTATGTAAATAGGGGCATTGAAGGAATTGACCCAGCGAAGTAGAAGAGAAATCTAATATATGGGCTTTGTAAGTAATCATTTACTGAATTTTTAATATATAAAACATGTATGCCGTAATCAAAAAACACTTTCCTTCACTCTTGAATTTGGGGGTTTTGTGGGTTTATGCCTTGGATTTTTATAAGTACACCAAACATTCTTCAGTGGCCAGGGAAGATACCTCAGTCAAGCTCGTAAGTAGAATAATTGCAGATTACCACGTGATAGAAAAGGGACTGACGATGCCCAGTGTCAGGCTAGGGTTTGGCGTGGCCAGAATGCATGCACTATTGGAAAGTATAAATGCTTATGTGGAACAATATGGTGCTACCAACGAACAGGTTTGCTGCGCCATTGGAGTAGTGAAGGAGTATAAGGATTTTCATACCCGCAATGACTACCAGATAGATGAGAATATCAGCAAGCAAATAACATCGCTTGAACAAAGGTTTCCTGCTATTGCCAATACCGTGCAGAAGAGATTTTCAGAAGGTAATTATTATGCTCAATCCAAGGCTTCATTTGATGACTTTTCCAGGTCACGCTTAAGTGTTAGAAACTACGATCCTGAAAAAGAAGTGCCTGTTGATAAGATAGAGAAGGCGGTAAATTTAGCGACCAATGCTCCTTCATCCTGTAACAGGCAGACTGTTAGGGTTCATGTTTATAAAGATCGTGATTTGGTGCGTGAGATACTGGCCATACAAGGGGGCAACAGAGGGTTTGGTGATCGTGCCAATAAATTGATCATTGTCACATCAGATTTGCAGTGCTGGCATGGTGTGAGTGAAAATAAAGCTCCTTATGTCGACGGAGGCGTATTTACAATGAACCTCTTATATGCCCTGCATTTTTATAAAATCGCATCTTGTCCCTTGAATTGTAATTTGTCTCCGGAAAAGGAGAAAAGCTTGCGTAAAATCTGCGGTATCCCCAAATCAGAAGTTTTTGTCGTGATGGTAAGTTGTGGATTGGTTCCTGAAGAGTTTGAGGTGCCAGCTTCCAGAAGATATACTACCCCTAATATATTAACCATTCATAATTAAATGAAAGTAGGAATAATCACCATTTTGAACGTCAATAACTATGGGGCAGAACTCCAGGCGTATGCTTTATTGGCGAAGATCAGATCATGGGGGCATGATGTCGAAATCATCAATTATCTTTTCTACAAACATCCCCGCCATAAGAGGACTTCTAAGTCCCGGCCGTTTGTCCAATTAAGCTTCCAACAAAAGCTAAAGGAAAGGCTGTATCCGATAGTTGCCGATATCAAAGCCATTCCCTACTGGAAGGCCAAAGTGGCTCGGGACCAAAAATTCTCCCGATTCCATGACAGGCACAACCGCCTCTCCAGGGAATTTAGGAGTATGGATGAGCTTTATTCCTTCGAAGGCTTTGACTATGATGTGTTTGTGGTGGGCAGTGATCAGGTATGGAATCCCAATTCAGGATCTAATATAGAACCTTATTTCTTGACTTTTGCGCCCAAGGAAACCCGAAAGATCAGTTACGCTTCCAGTTTTGGAGTGGATTCAATTCCCACAGGATATCATGAGACCTACCGTCAGCTTATCGATGGATTTGATGAACTGGCCGTAAGGGAAGAAGCCGGAACACAGCTGATACGGGAAATGGCCAATAAGGAAGTGGACTGGGTACTGGATCCTACCTTTCTTCTCGATAGGACGGATTGGAGCCAAATCGCCGTCTCTCCAGAAATCGGTCGGCAGTACGTGTTGATCTATGCCCTTACGGATGCCGAGTACATCACTTCGTTGGCGTATAAAATTGCCAAGGAGCGTCAGTTGGCTATCGTACGATTATGCAAAAACGCTTCTAGGGAAGATACTGACAAATCGATTATTAACGTGATTGATGCCGGGCCGGAAGAGTTTTTGGGGCTGTTTTTGAATGCCTCATTTGTCCTTACCACTTCGTTCCACGGTGTTTGTTTTTCCTTGAATTTCAATGTCCCTTTTTATTCCGTTCTTAAAAAAGAGAAAACCAATAACAGTAGACAATTGAATCTGCTGGCATTTTTGGGACTGGAAGAGCGAGTACTGTATGTAGATGCTCCTTTTCCTGATCCAATCCGGGAAATTGATTATGTAAGCGTAAACGAGAAGCTTGAAAAGAAAATCCAAAGTTCAATTAATTATTTGAATACTGCTTTAAAAAATGAGCAATTATCAGAAGTATCAAAATAACCTGAGTTTTCGGAACAAACTGGGAAGGCTACTTTGGAGTTTTACCTGGATGTTTTTCTTCCGACCACTAAACCTGCCCGTCTTTAATGGTTTTAGGATATTTTTGTTAAGGATTTTTGGCAGTAAAATAGGTAAAGGATGTAAGGTCAATGCGACTATAAAAGTCTGGGCTCCTTGGAATTTGGAAATGGGGAACCTGGTCGCCATAGGTTTTGGTGCCATGATCTATAACCCGGGTAAGATCAGCATAGGGTCGAAGGTCACTGTTTCCCAAAGGACACACTTATGCAGCGCTACTCATGACTATACCTTGCCGAGCAATCCATTGGTGACTAAGCCGATACGAATAGAGGATAGGGCCTGGGTGGCGGCAGATGCTTTTGTAGGCCCTGGAGTAGTGGTGGGTGAAGGAGGGATCGTGGGAGCTAGGGCTGCTGTTTTTAGAGACGTGTTTCCTTGGACCATTGTGGGAGGTAATCCCGCCAAGTTTATCAAAGATAGAGTTTTAGAAGGTGAAAAAACAGTAGAGGAAATTTTGCTATGAATTCCGAAGTAAGTGTTGTTATCCTGACTTATAATGAATCCAAGCACATCAAGCGATGCCTTGAGCGGGCCTTTACGGTAGCATCCAGCGTATATGTAGTGGATAGCTTTTCGACTGACGATACGGTAGAAATTGCGAGGGCCATGGGCGGTGAGGTATATCAGCATCGCTGGCCAGGTAACCAAGCAGCCCAGTTTAACTGGGCGCTTGAGCATTTGCCGATAACGACCGAATGGATTTTGAGATTGGATGCAGATGAATACCTGACCGACGAGCTGCAAGATGAAATCAATGCCAAACTTCCACTTCAACCCGATGAAATCACGGGTGTTTCCTTCAAAAGAAGGCATATTTTTATGGACAAATGGGTCAAGAGAGGAACTTATCCTGTCACCTTATTGCGGTTGTTCAGGAGGGGAAAGGCTGTCTGCGAGCAGCGATGGATGGATGAGCATATCCATTTATTAGAAGGGAAGTCCGTGACATTTGAACACGATTTTGTGGACCATAACCTCCATAATCTAGCTTGGTGGACCACAAAACACAATGGTTATGCGACCCGAGAAGCGATTGAATTGTTGGATTTGGAATATCAATTGATAGGCCGGGAGAGAGATAATGGGGGATTGAACGAACAGGCCAGCATTAAACGAAGTAGGAAGAAGCAATACTCCAAGCAACCTTTATTTTGGCGGTCATTTGCCTATTTCCTATATCGCTATATTCTAAAAGGCGGTTTTTTAGAGGGCAAAGAAGGCTTCATGTGGCACTTTTTTCAAGGCTGGTGGTACCGGACTCTTGTAGATTCAAGGGTTTATGAGGTAAAAAAGGCCTGTGGCAATGACCCTGCCTTGATAAGGGATTATATACAACGTAATTATCAAATTGAACTGTCTCCCAAAAAGAGCCTAGTTGAAGTTTAACCAACGCATAAGTATTGCTTCTCTTGGCCTTTTGGTTTGATAAATTTATTATTGCCTTGTTAAATCCACTTTTATGGGCAATGGTGTTGTTATTGGCGGGCTTGGCCTTCCGTAACCGTCAAATAAAAAATAGATTTTGCTGGGCTGCATTGGCGGTATTGGTGTTTTTCTCGAACCCATTTATGTCCATGCATGTGGCAAAAATCTGGGAGCCGGAGCTCCGTTCAGCCAAGGATGTGAAACTGGGCCAGAGACCCGTGGTCGTACTAGGGGGATGGCAGAGTCGCTACCTGGTATGGAGAGGCCGATTTTTCATAAAGGAGGTGATCGGTTGTTCGGAGCATTGGAATTGCTACAAAAATCGAATCAAAATATGCTTTTGATCAGTGGAGGGGCTTTTTATAAGCGAGACGTGTTGGCAGAAGCGAGTTTTATTAAATCATTTTTGACGAATACAGACTTGATTCCAAACCCCATTGTGGCCGAATCAACATCAACGAATACAGCACAAAATGCCCGTTATTGCCGAGATATTTTTATTCGGCATGACTGGCCGATGGACATTGTTCTGGTGAGTTCGGCTTTTCATCTTTACCGAGCCAGAAAATGTTTTGAAAAGCAAGGTTTCCAAGTGGAAACTTTTGCTACGGATCCACTTGAAAGTAGGACTCCTAAGCCCATGATCCATGCTTTTATTCCCAGCTTTCATAGCCTACAGACTTGGGAATACTTGCTAAAAGAATGGCTTGGAACGCTGTACTATCACTTAAAAGGGGAAATATAGGCTGGGATTATTTATTGAATGACCACTAAGCCGGAATATGCATTAGATGGTTATAATGGCGATCTCCAGACATTTTCACATCCTATTTTCATCTTAACATATCAACCCAAAATGCACTAGTCTATCTATGACGACCTGAATTCCCTTCAAAATCATTCCGTAAACTGACTGGTTTTTTAGCACTTTCAGCACTCACAGCGATTCCTAAGATTTCATTCGGGTTTACATGTCATGATGTATTGAGGACTACTATTTCATCTTACAATTTTTACCACACATCACCATGAAAGTTTCTTTAATTACAGCTTGCTATAATTCTGCAGCTACCTTACAAGATACCATCGATAGTGTCTGCCGTCAGCTATACGATGATATTGAATATATTATTATTGATGGAGGCTCCACAGATGGTACCGTGGATATTATCAAAGAAAATGAAAAGTGCATCACCTATTGGATTTCTGAGCCTGATAATGGACTGTATGATGCCATGAACAAGGGGATTCGAGCTGCTACAGGTGACGTAGTCGGGATTATTAATTCGGATGATTTTTATCACCGTGATGATGCGATTTCCTTGGTGGTAGATTGTTTTGAGCGTACCGGGAAGGACTGTGTTTATGCGGATGTCCGTTTTGTTTCTCCCGAAAACTTGGAGAAAACCGTACGATATTACTCCTCAAAACGATTTCACCATAATTTATTTAAAAAGGGCCTTATGCCGGCCCATCCCACTTTCTTTACTTATAAAAAGAACTTTGAGGAGTTAGGCTACTACAGGACTGATTATAGGATAGCCGCAGATTTTGAGCTATTGCTCCGGTATTTGTACAAACATGGGTTGACCTATGCGTATATGCCTGTTGATTTGATCAAGATGCGTACGGGAGGGGTCAGTACACAGTATTTTAAAAACAACTGGACCATCAATCGGGAAAATCTCAAAGCTTGCAGAGATCATGGATTGTATACCAATTATTTTCATTTGTATTCCAGGTATTTCAATAAAGTATTTGAGTTTGTTCCCGCTATGTGGTAATTGATTTTAGTGGGTATTATATATGAAATTTTCGTGAAGTTTATGGTCTTAAGTCCGTTTGTTTTCTAAAATATACCATTCGTACTTACTATACATGTATTTGTTTAAAGTATTATATAATATTGTTTAAATACTAAAATCAGGTTGGAAATACTTAATATGAATAGTATTTTTGAGTGTATTTAAAATTTGAGTAGTTTTTTCGCAAGATTTTATAGACGGTTTGTAAATAGAGCCGTGAAGTTTAAATAATAATATTTTATCATCAAATTTTGTCTTATGAGAGTAATTGTTTTCTCGCGGAGGAATTTATAATACTAAGTTGGATAGGTGGGATAGCCTAGATAACTCCAAGTTATTGACTAGTTGGGTTGAAATTTTTCAAGAGACTGCAAGGCTCGTATAGGACGATATAATATTCTACAGTAAAAATCCTTTTTCTAACATCTAAACCATTAATACAATGAAAATGAAACAAATGCAAAGACTTGGGCTGACGGGGCTTAGCTTCCTGTTGGTTCTTATGTTCATGACCAATTGTGGAACCAAAGAGATGGAGTCCACCGACCCTTATCAGTTTCAAGAGGAGGAATTTGAGGCAGTGCCTGATATTCCTGATGTCGCAGATCCAGAGCCAGAAGTGGTAGAACCTGAGATCGGTGATGTGGTGACCTCTCCGGGTACCTCTTCAGTAATCGACGATTTGGGAAATGTCAATGGTGAAAGTGAAATTGATCCAGCCACTCAAGGTAATCTAGATGATATCGCAGCGTTTTCAAATAACTTGTCTGCTGACTTCAAAGCCAAAGCAGAAAACCTAAGTGAAGAGGACATTAACGCTATTTTTGATTCCGGAAATGAACTTTCCAGTGAATATGGCGAGCTACTTAGTGCCTTGGAAAATATTTCTCCGGGTTTGTTGAGCTTATTGCCTAAGATCAATTATTCGGATGATTATGCTGCCATGAACACTGAAATCTCCTTTCCTGAGGAAGGTCAGCTAAGGGTGACCATGCCTGATGATGCCACCTTGAGAACTGAGAATGTGTATGGACCATGTACTGAAGCTGCACTAAAAGCCTATGATAAGAAGATAGATAAGCTAAAAAAGCAACGGGACAAGGCTATAGAGAAGGCGCAGAAGAATTATGAAAGAAGATTGGACGAAGCTGAGGATAGATACGATTCCCGGTCTGACATGCTTGACGAAAAGTATGAGGAAAAACTGGCTACCGTTAAACTCACTGTGCTTGCCCTTTATGGTGTGGCCGAGCAAGTGTCCAGTTTCAATCCCGAATTAGGTGCTGTGTTAAAATACTTCACCATTATCTATGGTGTATATGCCAGACAGCAAGTGGATACTTGGTACAGCGAAGGTAAATTATTACTTAAATATAAGTTTACCGAAGAAAAACTTGCAGCACTTGAAGCTCGCGATGAATGCATCCAAGAGATTTTGGAAGAATATGACAAGTGTGTGGATAAGGCAAATGAAGTACTGAAAGATGCTTTGGCCGCTTGTCATGATCAAGGTGCAGGCAACTAATCTCGCATCCAACTAGTGGATAAGATGTTTTGATATGGATAAAACTGTATTGCCGTAGGAGATAGGCGGAGAAGGGATGCCCTTCTCCGCTCTCTTGCGGTGATTACTTCCCATGAAGATACAGTCTATGTTCATATTTAGTTATTTTTTGAAAACCAAAATGGTACACATTTTCTCCTATTTGAAGTGAGATAATGATTAAGGCAGTTGAGTATCGGCAGTACATGGCTGATTTCTTTTTAAATGATAACACAAATCTTTACCGGAAATAGCATACGTCAAGGTTAGGCGCTCTATACGAGGGGGCAAATGTCGCTTGTCGTCGAAGTTTATTTAAATAATGAGAAGAATCCTGCTTTTATTTGCCTTTATTTTAGGCATTTCAAGCCCTTCATTTGCCCAAATTGAATTTAACAATTTAGGGATAGGGGTATCATATTGGCTCAGAAGTTATAGTGGAATGGACGAGAGAGGCTTTTTGCCCGATTACCCTGGTGAAGGCGGTTTTTCTAAAGGTGCTATCATGCCAAGCATAAGTGGTGAACTGACCCTTACTGAGAAGTTTGCTCTAGACGGTAGAGTAGGGTTTTGGAGAGGCCAATTTTCTGGAGAGACGCAGTTTTCCGATGGAAGGGTGCTCAGCGGAAAGAACAGACAGACTATAGTACCAGTTTCCTTAGGGCTGATGTATGTCAAGGATGATATTGATTATGGAAATGTCCGCATTTTTGGCGGAATTGGAGCCAATCAATACTTGATTCATAATGATGTAGAGATGTTTTATGGTGGTGGGGAAGGCGCTACTTATGGGCAGCCACAGACCGCAATAAGATATGGCTATTATGCTAAATTAGGAATGGAGTATTTTCTGACCTACTATATATCAGTAGGGTTTGATTTTCGGTACAATGGGGGCAAATATTACCAGCAGGGTGTCAATACTGAAGAAGTCTATCAAGTGGATATTAAGGGGCCTGAAGCGGGTTTTTCATTGCATATTCACTTTGATGATGAATTTTAATTGTACGACCGGGCATTTTTGATAAATAGGCTTACATATCAGTTCGGTTGGCTATTGCTATTGCTATTTGGCTATCAGCAGGCGGAAGCTCAAATCAACTTTATAGGCAAGCCAGGCTACATGACCACTCCTTCAGCGATGTGGTATGAGGAGAAGCGATTAGGGTTATCCTTCGGGTATGTACCCAGAAATTATTCCAAGGATATTCACCCAGGCGCCAATACACCAGTTGATTTAAATACGTTGAATTTTTATAATGTGCGTGCGGGGATTACCCGTTTCATGGAGATCAATTTTACGGTTACCTATAGGCCTTTACTCCCTGATCAGATTGGGATTGGAGATAGGCAAGTGGACTTTAGGTTCCATCTATTGCGAGAAAAAAAATACCGTCCTTCTTTGGTTCTGGGCATTACGCCCCCTGGATCTTCAGCACCATTCATGTCACAGGATTATTTGGTAGCTACCAAAAATATAGCAGCTGGAATCTGGGACTTCCAGTTTAGTCTAGGTTATGGGTCACCTTATGTCATTAAGAAAAATACGGGAGAGGATTCTTCTCCTATCGTGATTGCTTTAAAAGAGAAATTTTATAATTCACGATATCTTGTGGGGTTTTTTGGAGGGATGGAAGTAAAACCTGTGGAGTGGGGAGGCCTCATGGTAGAGTACAATACCAGCACCATTAATGCAGGAGCATTCGTAGATGTAAAAGATTGGTTGACATTCAGTGCCTATACTTTTGAGGGAAAGTCGTGGGCGTTTAATGTGGCATTACAGTTTGGGCTGGATTTCAAACCAAAAGAGCTCAGGGCTTATGAGAAGAACCACTGATTTTTTTATAATAGTCGTTCTGTTTTTTTGTGGAGTAGGTACCCTGTATGGCCAAAGTCTCTCTGATCCAGATATACTGGAGAAGGTCTTGTATTCGCATGGCTTTGAGCAAGTACATATAAGGGAAGTGGGAGATAGCTTGGAGGTTTTTTTTGAACATCGGAATTTCCGAAACCCCAAGCAGAGCATGGAGTTTGCCACGCGGATAATAAGTGATGCAGGAGTGGATAAATCCCTCGTTTTGATCCCGTCATACCATAACCAACCTATGGTAGCCTATAACGTGGGGCAAGGAACCTTCAGGCGACTAGCCCCGGAAGAGTGGAGGTACTATAAAGCTAATAATAATAAAATGGCGGGTTACCGTTTCCATTTTAGGATCATGCCAGAGGTGGCGGCCCGTTTCGGCTATTATGAACGGCCAATCCAAGCCAAGACCAATATTATCATTGACAGCAGGATTTATCTGTTGCCGGGCTTAAGTGTACAAACTGGTATCCTTATTCCCGTCCAAAATTCCTTGGACAATCAGGATATGTTGCCAAAACTGGCTCCAAGTCAGTTGACTTTTTTTAAACATTGGGAAAATGATCACTTTATGATGGCGAATATAGGTACTTTTTTTTCCAATCGTTACGGAGCAGATTTTCAGTATAGATACGCGCCGGTGGAGAGCCGGTGGAGTGTTGGGGCGGGAGTAGCGTATACAGGATTTTATTATTTGCAGTCGAGTCAGTTTTATATGGAAAATCCCGATGACTGGATGTTGATTGCGGACGTGGAGTACCGGACGCCTATAGAAGATGTAAGCCTAAAGCTCAGCGGTGGCCAATTTTTATATAAAGACAGGGGCGCTAGGCTTGATGTGATCAAGCAATTTGGAAATGTAGATATAGGGGTTTTTGGAGCCCTTTCAAAAGCCGGAAACACCATAGGTTTTCAGTTTGCCTTTCCTTTGTACCCTGGTAAAATATTACGCGGAAAGAAACTAGAGCTAAGAACCACAGAAGAATTCAGATGGGAGTACAATTACCATAATGAGAATTCCATAGTTCAAGGTTTTAGGACAGGTATACCCAAATTGACCGATATAACAAGGCAGTACAATGGCAGGTTTATCAGAGGATATTGATAGGTTGTTTTTTTATGTCTTGTCGGTTGTGAGTAGTATGTTTTTATAATTAATAAAGAAATAGTTTAACGGTAGTTTTTAAATGCTCTTCACATGCAAGTAGTTTTGACGCTGATTTTATCTTTTACAGTTGGATTGATGGTAATCCCGATGGTTATTTTATGGATCAAGAAAAAAAATATTCTCGACTTGCCCGGTGGGCGGAAGATCCACAAGCGATCGGTTCCCTCCATGGGAGGGATAGGTATTATGGTGGCTTTCTTTGCTGGGACACTCGGGAGTCTTCCTGTCAGTGATTACTCCAATTATATTTACTTTTTTTGTGCTGTCACGATACTGGCATTCATAGGTTTTTGGGATGACAGAAAAGACATGAGGGCCGGTCATAAGTTGATCGGTCAGTTGGTGGCCTTCTTTTTGGTGATCGTGTTGGGAGATATTAGAATCGAAAGTTTTTACGGTTTTTTGGGAATCCATGAACTTCCGATTTCTATCAGTTATGCATTGTCTTTTTTTATGCTCGTAGGACTTACCAATTCCTTTAACTTAATTGATGGTTTGGATGGTCTTGCAGGAACCTTGGGCGCGCTTAGCTGTGGTTTTTTGGGGGTGTGGTTTATGTCTACTGGGTTTACTGCCGAAGGGATTATCTGTTTGGGCATGCTGGGGAGCTTGATGGCCTTTTTGATTTATAATTGGCATCCGGCCAAGGTTTTTATGGGGGACACAGGATCCCTTCCGATAGGGTGTTTCATAGCGGTTTTTATCATGCTGTTTATTCGTGAAAATGGTGAGATGCACCCTTCTGCAGTATATAAGTTCCATGCTCCGATTACCTCCGGGCTTACCTTGATGGTGATATGCAGCTACGATACATTGAGGGTCTTTTTAAGGAGGATTAGAAGAGGCAAGTCTCCATTTTCTCCTGATAAGTCGCATGTCCATCATTTCCTGATGAGAATGGGGTATGGCCATGACCAGGTGGCCATGTTTTTAGGTGCCATTAAAGTGCTTTTTCTGGGGATGGTCATTATGTGCAGTGGAATGAATGAGCACTTGATGTTCCCATCCGTAGTAGGTCTTACGATTGCATTTGGGAGCTTGATCAATGTGGTCACCCTAAGAAGGGTACGTGAAAAAGTACGAAAATCACCGCCTATTTCCCAACGTTATACCCTCAAGTCCAATGGAGCCATTAAGCCCACGAAGTCCACTTGGGAAGAAGAAGCAGTGCTGGAAAGCTAATGGCTTCCTGTTGATGTCAAAGTGAAAATATGTGTGATCACTCCCAGATTCCATTTGATCTGGTAAGGATCTCAGGAAAGCCATCTGTTATCAAAATTGTATGTTCATGCTGGGTCACGAACCCGCCTTTGTCTCCCACCAGCGTCCAGCCATCACTAAGGGTGTCGGCGTAGGTGGATTTAGTGGCAATGAAGGTTTCCACGGCCACAGTAGTATTTTTTCTAAATCGTTCCTTGTTGCTTTTTACCCTGTAGTTTAAGATGTCATCTGGTTTTTCATGAAGGCTTTTACCTACCCCATGTCCCGCAAGGTTTTTGATCACCTTATACCCTCTCTTTTTCGCTTCACTTTCTATCAAAAAGCCGATATCGGCAATTTTGACACCGCCTTTAATAGTTGAAATAGCTTTTTCTAAAATCTCTCTTGAGGCATCGACTAGGGGTTGGTGGTGGTGAATGTCTTTGCCAAGAACAAAAGACCCCCCATTATCCGACCAAAAACCGGCCAATTCGGCTGATACATCTATATTGATCAAGTCTCCTTCTTGTAGTACTTTAGTCGTAGAGGGAATCCCATGGGCAGCTTCCTTATTTACGCTTATGCAGGTGTACCCGGGGAAACCGTACGTTTCATAAGGGGCTGACTTGGCACCGAACTCCTTTAAGATAGCACCGCCATATTCGTCGAGTTCTTTTGTAGTCATACCGGGTTGGACGTATTGGCGCATTAGGTTGAGCGTTTTTCCTACGGCTTCACTGACTTGCTCCATTCCTCGTAATTCGGCTTCTTGTGTGATCGACATGATTCTTTGTTTGATGACTTGAGTAAAACAAACCAAAATTAACGAAAAACACTGCATTCCCATGATGTTTTCGCTATTGGATCTGATGTGCATGAAAAGGAAAAGGAAGTGATGCTTTAGCGTTTGAGTATTATTTGATGGATGACCCTAAATGAAAAAGAGGCTGCACCACCGATTGTGGGTGCAGCCTCTTTGGTAAGGACTGTTTGGAGAATGATGCATCCGCCGTGACTGGTCAGTCCGCAATAGATGGGCTAATGCATATTCCCAGTTTAATCCATTACGATTTTATAGCTTGGGTCATTATCGGCATAGTTGATATTGATAATTTTTTCAGCCTTTTCCAATAAGTTTTTTGAGCTGGTGCTCAGGTGGCGGATATAGACTGTTTTACCCATCTTGTCGTATCTTTCGGTCACCTTGTGCACCGCATCTATCCCTGAGTGATCCACAATCCTACTTTCTGCAAAATCAATGATGATCTCCTCGGGGTCATTGGTTGGGTCGAATTTTTCGCCAAAAGCCTGAGCAGAAGCAAAGAACAAAGGGCCATAGATTTCATAGTGCTTTACGCCGTTTTCGTCAACACGTTTTCTGGCACGGATCATTTTGGAATTTTCCCACGCAAACACCAATGCGGCGATAATCACCCCTACCAATACGGCCAAGGCCAGGTTGTGGAGGAATACGGTGATCAGTGTTACGATGACCATTAGGATGACATCAGAGGTAGGGACTTTTTTGAAGATTTTTAGGGAGGCCCATTCAAATGTACCTATGGCTACCATGAACATCAGCCCTACCAATGCAGCCATGGGGACCATTTCAATGTAGGTTGATAAGAAGAGAATAAAGGTCAACAAACCAAGTGATGCCACTATTCCAGAGATTCTGTTCCTACCTCCTGCGTTGACGTTGATTAGACTTTGTCCAAGCATGGCACATCCGCCCATGCCACCAAAGAATCCGGTTGTGGTATTTGCGATTCCCTGTGCGATGCATTCTTTGTTGCCATTTCCTCGTGTTTCGGTGATTTCATCCACCAGCGTAAGGGTCAGAAGACTTTCGATCAGTCCCACGCCCGCCATAATTGCGGAATAAGGAAGGATAACCATCAAGGTGTCCCAGTTCAAGGGAACCATTGGCAGGTGAAATTCTGGTAGCCCTCCTGAAATGGATGCCATGTCTCCGACTGTTTTGGTGTCCACATTTCCAAAAATCACGATACCGGAGATGACCAGAATCGCAGCCAAGGCAGAAGGGATCATTTTGGTGAGCTTCGGGAGAAACTTGATGATGACCATGGTCAATACCACTAAGGTCAACATGATCCAAAGGGGAGGGCCTGTAATCCACTCTTTTACCCCAGGGCTCGTTTCTATCTTAAACTGTTCAAATTGCGACGTGAAAATGATCACAGCAAGACCATTGACAAAACCGTATATCACAGGATGAGGAACTAACCTAATGAGTTTTCCAAGTTTCAAAACACCCACTAATACCTGTATTAGCCCCATTAGAACAACTGCAGCAAATAGATATTCTACACCATGGGATTGGACCAAAGCTACAATGACAACAGCAATAGCTCCGGTGGCTCCCGAAATCATGCCAGGTCGTCCTCCTAGAATGGATGTGATCAATGAAATAATGAATGCCGAATAGAGACCTATTAATGGCGATACCTGTGCTATTAGGGCAAAGGCTACTGCTTCTGGCACCAAAGCCAGGGCTACAGTGAGACCTGATAGTACTTCATCCTTTAAGGTCGATTGCTTAGGACGAAATAGGTTAAAGAACATTTGCGTCATGTCTTTTGCTATTTATAGATAGTATGAAATGTGATTGTACAAGGAAACTGGACAGCCAATTTATTCGGCTGCCATGGTATAATGGTGTCAAAAAAATCTCCTCAAGGTGGAGTAGGCGTAGACTTTATGATAATATTGTTTTTCATCAGAATTGCAAAGGTAACGCTTTTGTCAAGAAACCAAATAATCTTTTGAGTTTTAACCGAGATTTGTGCTCGTTATTGATTATTAGGAAGTAGCTGATTGTTATCAGAAACTCATTAATTTCTTATTTTCAAACAAAATTAGGATTTTGTTATGGATAATTCAAATTATATACGGTTTATTAAATGTTAAGTCAATAATGATTGTTCTGTTTGAATATTCATAAGACTGTGTGAGGAGCGAGGATTTGGCGATGTGGATTTTACTGATTCTAGGTATTTACAATATGGTAACAATTTAATAAATTAAGGTGATCTTATTCCATTGCTGGAATAGCAACAGTTTTTTGAATTTTAGCAACCTAAATGACACACTAATGGACTCCTATAAAAAGACCATAACTGAGTTGTTGGATTTTGCGGGCATTCAGCTTGACGGGTCGTCACCCTACGACCCTCAAGTTCACAACGGCCATTTTTACAAGCGGGTGATGAGAGAGGGCTCCTTAGGTCTTGGGGAAGCTTATATGGAAGGATGGTGGGATTGTGAGCGGCTAGATGAATTTTTCCATCGGATTTTACGTGCAAACCTCGACCAGAAAGTCAAAGGAAACTTAAAAGTCCTCTGGCAGGGGGCAAAGGCAAGGTTGTTTAACCTGCAAACCAAGCACCATTCTAAAGATATCATCGTTCAACATTATAATGTGGGAAATGACCTGTACGAAAAGATGTTGGATGAATATATGATGTACAGTTGTGGTTATTGGCAGGGTGCAGGTAACTTGGACGAGGCACAAGAGAATAAGCTAGAGCTGATTTGTCAAAAATTAAAGCTCAAGCCTGGTTTACGGGTGCTTGATATTGGCTGTGGATGGGGGGGTTTGCCGCTTATGCTGCCAAATATTATCAGGTAGAAGTAGTGGGGATTACCCTTTCAGAAGAACAAGCCAAGCTCGCTAAGGAGCGGTGCGATGGACTTCCTGTGGATATCAGGTTACAGGATTACCGGGATGTGGAGGAGCCCTTTGACCGGATTTTGTCCATCGGTATGATGGAACACGTCGGGGCCAAAAATCACCGCGAATACATGAAAACGGTCTACCATAACCTAAAGGATGATGGTATCTCATTGGTCCATACCATTGGTAATAATGCTTCTTATCAAAATACTGATCCGTGGATCGATAAGTATATTTTTCCAAACAGCCTGATCCCTTCGGCAGCTCAATTGACCAGTGCCATGGAAGGTTACTTTTTACTAGAGGATTGGCATAATTTCGGTTTGCATTACGACTATACATTGATGGCTTGGTTGGAGCGTTTTCGCATGGCTTGGGCTGGCTTAAAAAATGAATATGGTCACACTTTTTATCGGATGTGGGAGTATTATCTTACATGCTGTGCGGGATCTTTCCGTGCACGCAAAAACCAACTTTGGCAGGTGGTAATGGTGAAAGATACTTTTAAGGGAGATTACAAAGCCGTGCGGTCTGTCAACCAGACCCATTCGGTATGATTTTAACCCGGATTATGCATTAGGAATCGTAGTGAGAGCTGAAATTGCAAGAAAATCAGTTAGTTTGGAGGCATTAGCGTAGCACCGCTACGGTTATGCCGAAAACTAAAGTGAAACGGCTGATTTTGAAGCAGTTTAAGGTCGCAACAGATAGGCTAATGCATATTCCGGGTTCAATGTCGTTTAGTTAGTGTGTATCTGGAAAATATGGGTTCTATATTTTTTCCTTGGGCAGTTATTTTTCTAGCTAAATTCCTAGGTGTTTTTCATCCCTTTACATTTGTCACTTTTTTGCTTCAGGTCAAAAAAGTAACCAAAAAACCCCGCCGCTGTGCATCTATTGGCCTAAAATTAAAACCTTCCCTCATGCAGGCAAACTCCTCCTTTTCTAGCTGCCAACATTTTTTTTGGCTAATATTTCGTCAAACAAGCCTGCCTTTTTGCCCACCCGCTTTTTAATTTCTTAACGCCCAATACCTGCAAGGCGGATCCGATTAATAAGTTTCTTATGGATAAATTATCATCATTATTCCATGTAGTGGTATATTTTCTTAAGAAACCAAGTTGAGCGAGAACTATAAGCCCTCCTGAGCCAAAAAAGGTATCGCTTCCTTAATTACGGCCCTTGGTATGCCTGTTTTCCAGCCGATGGTGGAGGCCGTTAGGAAAGGGAGTTGGCTCGCGTCGTGGAACAGCGAGACCCACTCACTTTTAGGTCGTAGCCATCGGGTGGAAATTAAAATGGGTGACGGATCTCGGTCGCAGGGTAAATCCATGTTCCATTTTAAAAGGCCTACCACCGGCCTAGATTTTTTTCTTTCTTTTTTCATCAATAGCCTGCCCCGAAGGCTTTCGGGGGAAAAAAGGAAAAGGATAAAATCCACCAAGATGATCAGGTTTCCCCAGCCAAAGTCAATCAAAAAAAGGACTTTTAGGTATATGAAAAGAAGGAAATACCCTTAACTAAACGGCATTGATTCCGGGTTTAACCCTGTTTTACCAAGTGCTCGGTATTCCTGATTGTTTTTAAACAGGTTTTGGTAAGTTTGTATTGGTGATTGTATTCACTTAGCAAAATAGGAAGAGTATTAACAAACAAGCTGCTTATGCCTGACGGAAGAAATAGAAAAGACATAAAAATAGGAGACTTGGTGGAAGTAGTCCAAAAACATCACCAACGCACCGGAGAGTTGACGGAAGGGTTGGTGAAGCGGATTTTGACCAAATCACCACAACATCCCCATGGAATAAAAGTGCAACTTGACACAGGCGAAGTGGGAAGAGTTAAAAACATCATTGAGGAGGAATAAAAAAAGGAGCGTTGACGCTCCTTTTTTTATTCCAATGCCTACATCCAGGCTTTCCAAGGGATTCTGGAAAGAATCAATACCAAGGCGATGCCATAAAACATATAAAGACTTCTGAATCGAGCTCGGCTTTCGGTAAGTTTTTTTGCCCTACTGTATCCTACTGTGATCAAGATGACCGCAACGATATTGATCAAAGGGTGTTCAAGAGCATAAAGCCTACTTACCGCATCACCCATTGCATTGCCGCTAGAAAGGTTACTAAATCCCAATGGGCTGACAAAATAGATGATTATCCCTGCCAATAACTGGATGTGGGCAGGAATCAGGCCGATAAGTCCAAATTTCCTGTCCTTGTCCGTAAAAGGCCGATTGCCCAAGGCACCAATCAGTGCATAAATAAAAACCGCTATCAAACCGGCCAAAACCAAGTAGGCCATTCCGGAGTGAAGATGTTGAATTCCTGTTTGCATGTTGTCTCTAATTTTTGATACTCAAATTAACGCAAATCTTAGGAGATTTTTACGGATTTTGATCACTTTGTGTTGAGTGGATAGTAACGGTCGGTAGATAAAAATCAGCCTACTTGATGGTATCTACTTGAAGGTTATCTGCATAGCTGCTGCCGATAGGGACAGTATGTTTGCCAACGGTGACCTGATGTCGTTCTATTTTATCGATTTTTGACTTGTTGGCAATGAACGATCGATGAATGCGGCAAAAGTAACTTGGTAGCAATTTTTCGGCTTCTGAAAAGGTCATTCTTGTCAAAATCTTATTTTCGTGTGTTTGGAAGGTGACATAGTTTCCCGATGCTTCAAGAAAAAGAATGTCTTCCAGCTTGACCTTGACCTGTTCATAGCCCGTTTTGAGGAAAATGGAGGTGGTTTCGGTGGGTTGTTGGTTTTTTAGCATCCATAGTTCATTGGCCTTAGTACAGGCCTTGATGAAGCGGGCAAGGGAAAAGGGCTTGAGCAGGTAATCGATTGCGTCCAGCTCGAAGCTCTTAACGGCATGTTCTGAGTAGGCGGTGGTGAATATGATCATGGGGTTATGCTGAGGAAGCTCTGCAAACTCCATCCCGGAAATATCGGGCATTTTGATATCCAAAAAGATCAAGTCCACAGGGTTTTCCTGCAAGTAGTCCAGTGCTTTGAAGGCATTGGTAAAGGAGCTCTTTAAATCCACAAAGGGAACTTTGGAAGTATGGCTTTTGATGACTTCCAAGGCCATGGGTTCGTCATCGATAGCGATTGCTTTGAGCATGGATCAGGATTTGTTCAGTTGTATGGATAAATGTACAAAATATTCCCTATCGTTTTCCCGGATCACCAGCTCATGTCGGCTAGGGTAGAGCAGTTGGAGCCGCTGTTTGACATTGGGAAGACCGATGCCCGAATGGACCCTTTCTGGATCGTCTTCATTTTTTCTATGGATGCTGTTATGGATATCCAGGTGAAGCGAGCCTTCCAGGCACCTGAGGTTGATCCGCACCCAGGATTTTTTCTGAAGGCTTATGCCATGTTTGAACGCATTTTCAATAAAAGGGATCAATAGCATTGGTGCAATGTTTCCCTTGCAGTGCTCATCCTTTCGGCTGAATTCGATGGTGATGTTTTCCTGGGCTTCGATCCGTAGCTGTTGAAGGTCCACATAGTTGATCAGGTAATCGATTTCCCTGTCCAGAGGGATGGCTTCTTGGGTGTTTTCATGCAGCATGAACCGCATCATATCGCCCAGCTTTTGGATGCTTTCTGCCGTTTTTTCTGCCGTTTCCTGTAGCGAAATCCCATAAATGGTGTTGAGTGCATTGAAGAGGAAATGCGGATTGATTTGGTTACGGAGCTGTTTGAGGTCGGTGGTTTTTTCCACCAGTTGGACATTGAGCTCGTCCATTTTTTCGATGTATCCTTGGTATTTGTTAAACAATGCATTGGAGATGGGATTGATCACCAAGACCAATAGTGCTATGGCCACCAATCCGACCAAGAGGATTTCTTCATCCCCAGATGCCGCCGTGATCGTGAAAAATATCGCGCCCATCAATACAATCAGCAGCCAATAATAGATTTTTGATGCTTTGTTTTGCCCTGTTTGCTTTTTGCGATAGACCAAAAAGTAATTGTAAATGAATATGGCAATAAGTGAAGGAACCACAATGGCATAAATGATCAGGATCAATTCATGGAAAAAACGGTGGAATTTGAACAAAAATGTCAATAGAAACACATACAGTACCACTAATCTGGAAATATTGTATCCAAGATAATTGGGTGTCGTCTGTGCGAGAGTGGCCTTTTTTAGAAAAGATACCACAAACATATACCCCATATAGAGTGCCACTGCAGCAAAATAAAAGGGTATGAACATGTCTTGGCCCCAGTCAGCTCCAATATAAAAAGCACCTGTAGCCAGCCATGAAAGGATGAAAATTAACAGGCTTAATAGAATGAGTTTCCATGTCTTGCGATCAGTTATATAAATAGGTGCCACCTTCATGTGCATAAAATAAAATGCCGTGAAAAGAATGGCGGGAATGAAAATGGTCGAAAAGTACTGTGCCATTTGATCGAATTCTCCCCCTCCGATGTAGCCAATACTGATTTTGCCACCCAAGATATTGGTCAGGATGATCAGGAAGAATACCCCTGATACCATCCACCATTCTGTTTGTTTAAATTGTAACGCTCTTTCTTTCATGTTCAAATTTGGTAAATAATGATGAAGCAATGATAGCTTTTACCAAAACGGTTCCCAAAAAAATGTGACCAATGGCGGGGTATATGGGATGAAGCGGCAAGCTAAAAGAAAGATGCAAGAAGAAAGAGTCAAGAGCAAAGTATCGAGATGAGGGAGTTGAGTAGTGAGATATGAGTCTTGAGTCTTGAGACAAAAAATTGGCTTTTCCAGTTTAAGCAAAAAATCAGCGCCAATCATAATGATCTGCGTCATCAGCGTTCTATTAGAACCATCCTTGCTTGGTTGTCCCTTCAGTTGTACTGAGGGAGGCCTAAAGTTGAGCCTGCGGCTCATTGTGATTAAGAATTTAATAAAAGCTCGCAAGTAACCGACTTTAACCCGGAATATGCATTAACCTAATCTACGTCCCGGCGTACAGGTATTGCGACCTGAAATAGCTTCTCCCAACTGATTATTGGGATAAAACGCTATTTATATGTATTGGGTTTTAGCGTGAATTTATAAGCGCTAGGAAGATGATTGCCGCTAAAACAAGGAGATTGTTTTTGATGTTCACCATGGGCGTTGCCCATGGCTAAGATGTGACGCCCTTTCAGGGCTGTTGTTATACAAATTTACTTTTCCAGTTTAAAAAAAAATCAGCGCCAATCATAATGATCTGCGTCATCAGCGTTCCATCAGCTCCACCCCCCAACTTTTCCGCTTGACCCGACTTTCCAACCTTAATCATAACATAAAAAAAGGTGACACGAATGTCACCAGTTTAGGGTTTTATAGGTTTTGATAGGATGTTTTCTTTGATTGATTACTTAAAGTAATTTAAAATATTTCACTGCTCCAAACGACAAATTACCGCAAACGGTTGTGCAATCAATTTCGGGGCGATTATTTATATGGTTTCTAAATAAAAGCTTAAAAATATTGGGCTTGTGATAGGGTTTATGTAGGTTCATGTTCTTAATTTTGGAATGGATAATTAAGTACAGAAAATGTCCGAAAAGCATCAATTAACATTAAAAGACATTGCCAAGGAATTGGGCTTGGCGGTGTCCACGGTTTCCCGAGCACTGAAGTCGCACCCTGACATAAGCGAAGAGACAATCAAGCTGGTGAAGGATTATGCCGAAAAGCACCATTACGTGCCTAATCTTTTGGCAGTTAATTTTAGAAAAAGCAAAACGTTCAATATAGGGCTGATTATCCCTGAACTGGTCCATCAATTTTTTTCGTCCATTATTAGCGGTGTACTCAGCGAATCCAATGCACATGGCTACAATGTCATGATCTGCCAATCCAATGAACATGTAGAAGATGAGAAGAAAGTGGCCAAGGCACTGCTGAACAGCAGGGTGGATGGTGTGATCATTTCACTTTCCAATGAAACTACGGAGGTAGCCCATTTGGAGGAGTTTTTGGCGGCAGAGATTCCAGTAGTGCAAGTGGATAAGATCATTGAGACATTTGATACGCCCAAAGTGATTGTCAATGATTTCAGTGGAGCACATCAAGCCGTGACGGAATTGATAAAAAAAGGCTATCATAAGGTCGCTCATATTAGGGGCAGACTCAATGTACAGCACTCCAATGAGCGGTTCAGGGGATATGCGGAAGCCTTGAAGGAACATGGGAAGGACTATCCTGATTCTTACGTGAAGATATGCAAAGACCTTACGAAGGAGGAGGGGTATGAGTTTGCCAAATCCCTGATGGAATCCAAAAATCCTCCTGATGCTATCTTTTGCGTGACAGATTTGGTGGCCTTAGGGGTGATGCAGTACCTTAAGCAGCACCATATCCATGTGCCGGATGAAGTGGGAGTGATTGGCTTTAGCAATTGGCAACTGGGTGAAATCATCAGCCCTACACTAAGCACCGTGCACCAGCCGGGATTCGAATTGGGAGAAAAAGCAACCTCCTTATTAATTGAAAAAATCAATAACGGTTTGGCAAGTCCAAATGAACAAGTAGTGCTGGATGCTGATCTGATCGTAAGAGAATCGGTTAGGTCATGAGGCTTTTCGTAAATCACCTAGATGGGAAGGAAGAATGTAATTGGTTGGAATGCGGAAGCGAACACTTTCAAAACTGACCGATGAGTAGGTGGTTATTTTTTTAGTGAGTTAACAGTATGGAAATTTTCAGGTAACCTACAGGTAAAATACAAAGAAAATTGTAGGCAATTACTTAAAATAAAATTAACTTTGTGCGGTTCACACACATCGCACACAATGGAGACCGGCTTTACCTTCTTGATGTTTACACTTGCCTATGGTTTGTGTTTTCTTTCGTTTTATCCTGAAAAGTATTTACGTAGATTTAGCTATAAATACACCCATAAACATGTTCCCGAATACAAGAAATTGAGGCTTACGGAACCTATTTTTTTCAGTTTTCTGGCAGGATACCTTTTGGCCTTTGCTGTCCTGTTCTTAATGCCTTGATTCCTAATGCATAAACCGGATTAAAGGGTGTACCACCGGACTAGATTTTACGTCCTTTTCATCAATAGCCTACCCCGAAGGCTTTCGGGAGCAAAGGACGTAAAAACAGTATATAAAGTTTGGTTACCTGCAAAATTCAGGAGACTCATTTTTTGTTATACAGTGGGCTGGCTAACAATATTAAGAAAGTGATTGATTTTCCTTGGAAGCAAGTTCGAGTATTTTATCAAACTCAGTAGGTTCGAGGTCTTTGAAGAAATAGTGGACGGGGTTTATTGTACGGTCGTCCTTGATGACTTCGTAGTGTACATGCGGGGCTGTGGAAGACCCTGTATTGCCTACCGTCCCGATTTGGTCACCTCGTTTTACCTTTTGGCCCTTGCGTACGTTGAATTCATTCATGTGTCCATACCGGGTCTCAAAACCAAATCCGTGGTCTATGGTTACTGATTTACCGTAACCGCCAAATTCTGTTTTGACCTCTTCGACTACCCCATCTCCCGTGGCATAAATAGGAGTACCTTTGGGAGCAGAAAAATCAATTCCTGTGTGCATTTTACGTACTTTCAAGATAGGGTGTATACGCATGCCATAACCTGAAGCAAGTCTCTTGAGGTCCTCGTTGTGAATGGGCTGAATGGCCGGGATAGAGGCCCAGTATTCTTCTTTATTAAGTGCTTTGTCTGCTAGTTCGTCATAGGAAAGTGACTGGATGTACATTTGCTTTTTGAGCTTACCCACCCTGCTCATCACATCCATGATAAGGTCTTCTTGACGGAGTCCTTTTTCTTTCAACTCCCTGAAACGGTCTGCTCCTCCATAGCCTGCATCTCGGATGGAAGAGGGGATGGGTTCAGATTCAAAAATGACGCGATAGAGATTGTCATCCCGGTCTTTGAGGTCGGTCATCATCTCATTGAGGTCTGAGACCTCTTTTTCCATCATTTCATAATATAGCTTGAGCTCATCATTTTCCCTTTTCAGCATGAGCTCCTTTGGGCTGTCAAAGTAATAGCTGAAGGCCATAAGGATCCCTACTGCAAAAATCGAAGATAGGGAAAGGAATCCAAGGACTCCCAATAAAATGTCCCATTTGCTCTTAGTGTATCGCTCGTATTTGCAGGTTTTAGGATCGTAGTAATATTTTATTCTACTCATTATTAATTGAATGGTATTTCTCCTATTTTTGTACCCCTATGAATGGGTTTCTCGTGGAATGTCTCGCTTGAAACATGCCAATATAGGCATATTAAATGTGTAATCCGAATAATTTAAGCATATAACATCTTACATGGACGCTAAAAGAATCAGAAGTACTTTTATCGAGTATTTCCAATCCAAGCAACATCAATTTGTACCTTCTGCACCTATCGTGGTCAAGAATGACCCGACACTTATGTTTACCAATGCAGGAATGAACCAGTTTAAGGATTATTTCCTTGGTAATGAGACTCCTGCGAGTACTCGGGCCACTAATAGCCAAAAGTGCCTGAGGGTTTCCGGTAAGCATAATGACTTGGAAGAAGTAGGGGTGGATACCTATCACCATACGATGTTTGAGATGCTGGGAAACTGGTCTTTTGGTGATTATTTTAAGAAAGAAGCTATTGCCTGGTCTTGGGAGCTATTGACAGAAGTATACAAGTTGCCGGTGGACAGGCTTTATGTGACGGTATTCGAAGGGGATAAAGGAGATGGACTGGAGCGGGACATGGAAGCCTTTGATATGTGGACTGAGCATGTGGACAAGGAAAAGATCCTTTTTGGTGACAAAACAGACAACTTCTGGGAAATGGGCGATGTAGGGCCTTGTGGTCCTTGTTCTGAAATCCATATTGACCTTCGACCAGAAGCCGAAATCATGGCCCAGCCGGGCAAAGACTTGGTCAATGCTGACCATCCACAGGTCATAGAAGTATGGAACTTGGTTTTTATCCAGTTTAATAGGCAGGCCAACGGCAGTCTTTCAGAGCTTCCGGCCAAGCATATCGATACAGGAATGGGTTTTGAGCGACTGGTTCGTGCCATCCAGAACAAGACTTCCAATTACGATACTGATGTTTTTACGCCTTTTATCGCCGCTGTGGAGAAGAAGGCCGGGAAGAAATATGGAGAAGACGAGAAGATCGATATTGCCATCCGAGTGATCGTAGATCATATCCGTGCGATATCCTTTACCATTGCAGATGGACAGTTGCCATCCAATAACAAAGCTGGGTATGTGATCAGGAGGATTTTGAGGAGAGCCGTGCGGTATGGATATACCTTTCTCGGCTTTCATGAGCCTTTCCTCCATGAATTGTTGCCGCTGCTCTCAGAGCATTTTGGAGAGATGTTTCCTGAGGTTTCCGCACAGGAAGATTTTATTGCCAAAGTCATTTATGAAGAGGAGGCAGCTTTCTTGCGTACCTTGGATAATGGACTGAAGCGACTTGACCAAATCAAAGCGGATATGGCGAACAAAGGAGAGCAGGTGATTTCCGGCAAAGTGGCCTTCGAGCTGTACGATACCTTTGGGTTTCCACTGGATCTGACCTCCTTGATTGCAAGGGAAAAGGGCATTTCGGTGGATGAAAAAGGCTTTGATGCGGAAATGACCAAGCAGAAAAATCGCTCTAGGGCTGCAGCAGAACAGGAGACCGGTGACTGGGTGCAGGTCGGTGAAGATGCGGGAGTGCAGTTTGTGGGATATGACAGTCTGGAGACCACCAGCAATATCATCAAGTACAGGGAAATCAAAGAGAAGAAAAATACCAAATATCAATTGGTGTTGGATGAAACACCTTTCTATGCTGAAAGTGGCGGGCAAGTTGGCGATAAGGGCGTGCTGGTAGGACAGGATGAAACCATCAAGGTCCTTGACACCAAAAAGGAGAATGACCTTATTGTGCATTTTGTGGAAAAACTTCCTCAACATCCCGAAGCCACTTTTACGGCTAAAGTGGATGGAACAAAGAGGGTATTGACCATGAACAACCATACCGCCACCCATTTGCTTCATGCAGCACTTAAGGAAGTGTTGGGAGATCATGTGCAGCAAAAGGGATCATTGGTAAATGAGCAACTATTACGCTTTGATTTTTCCCACTTTAGCAAACTAAATGATGAGGAAATTGCGCAGGTGGAGCGTATCGTCAATCGGAAGGTGCGAGAGAATATCCCATTGCTCGAGCAAAGAAATGTGCCTATAGAAGAGGCAAAGAAAATGGGAGCTACGGCGCTATTTGGTGAAAAATACGGAGAATTTGTCCGTGTAATTACTTTTGACAAAGACTATTCCGTGGAACTATGCGGAGGGACACATGTCAAAGCTACTGGCCGAATCGGTCTGTTCAAGATTGTTTCGGAAGGGTCGATCTCTTCTGGCGTGAGAAGGATAGAAGCGATTACGGCAGATGCCGCTGAGCGATATGTAAATGAGCAAGTGGATGTGGTGAAGTCCCTTCAGGAATTGCTGAAAAGCCCTAAAGATATCACCAAAGCCGTAGAAGCGCTGGTACAAGAGCGAAATGAATTGAAAAAGGAGATGGAGGCACTTCACCTGAAGCAAGCCAGTGTCCTAAAAGAAGAACTGATCAAGAAACTTCGGCCGGTGGGAGGAAGCAATCAGGTCATTGCCAAGGTAACCCTTCCTTCTGCGGATGCGCTAAAGAAATTGGCATTTGAATTGAAGAACGAGGTAGACCAAATAATAGCGGTCATTGCAGCGGACATCAGTGGCAAGCCCCAAATTGCCGTTGTGATAGCCGAATCATTGGTCAATGAAAAATCACTCAATGCAGGTAATGCCGTCCGCGAACTGGCCAAAGAAATCCAAGGCGGCGGCGGCGGACAGCCTTTCTTTGCTACGGCCGGAGGAAAGAAGATAGAAGGTCTCGATCAGGTCGTCATAAAGGCCCAAGAGATGTTTTCTTCCATCTGATCATGTAATAGCCGGTTTTGAATTTGGTTTTGGGGTAAAACTCTGCCATTTTTGGTTATCTTAACTATAAAAAACAATATTCATTATAATAAAATGCCTTCACAGGAGATAAAAGATAAATACGAGTTGGTAGTAGGACTGGAAGTCCACGTTCAGCTATTGACAAAAAGTAAGATGTATGCTTCTGATTCTACGGAATACGGAAACTTACCAAACACCAATATATCGGTCATTACACTGGGACATCCCGGGACACTACCCAAGGTGAACAAGCGGGCAGTGGAATTTGCCATGAAGCTTGGTTTGGCCTGTAAAAGTGATATTACGCGGAACAATATTTTTGCCCGTAAAAACTACTTCTATCCAGATCTTCCAAAAGGATACCAGCTTACACAAGACAAAAACCCTGTGTGTGTGGGAGGAGTAGTGCCGGTGACATTGGGCAAGTCCGGAGTCACCCGCGAAATCGAGCTTACACGTATCCACATGGAAGAAGACGCGGGTAAGTCCATGCACCTTGCTGGTGAGGTGGACACTTTGGTGGATTATAACCGTGCAGGGGTGCCGTTGCTGGAGATCGTGACGGAGCCGTGTATCCGGGCATCAGAGGAAGCTTACCAATTTATATCCGAAATCCGCAAGCTGGTACGGTACTTGGATATTTGTGATGGTAATATGGAAGAAGGATCCATGCGATGTGATGCCAATATCTCTATCCGCTTGAAGGGTGAGACCGAATTGGGCAAGAAAGTAGAGGTGAAAAACATGAACTCCTTCCGAAATGTCGCCAGGGCCATCGAGCATGAGTTTGACCGTCAGATCGATATGATGGAAAAAGGGGAAACCATCATCAGTGAAACCAGGACCTTTGACGCCACCACTGGACTTACAGCAGGTATGCGTACCAAGGAGGACCTTAATGATTACCGGTATTTCCCAGAGCCCGACCTCAGCCCAGTGGTGATTGCAGAAGATTGGCTGGAGAGCATCAAGGCGTCTATGCCTTCATTGCCCCGTGAACTGCATGAGCGGTTTGTGAGTGCTTTTGGTCTTCCTGAATATGATGCCAATGTATTGACGGACAGTAAGGAAATAGCCTTGTATTTTGAAGAGCTTTGTGGTGAAACCACCAATTATAAAGCCGCATCCAACTGGATGATGGGGCCAGTAAAGTCCTATTTGAATGAACTTACCCTTCATATTGAAAATTTTCCTGTGCGACCAAAACAATTGGCCAGCTTGATAGCGTTAATTGATGAGGGGAAGGTGAACTTCTCTGTGGCTTCCCAGAAAATATATCCGGAAATGATCAAGGATCCTTCACGGACACCGCTGGATATAGCACAGAAGCTCAACTTGATCCAAGAAAGTGATGAGGGTTCTTTAAAGCCAATCGTAGAAAGTGTATTGGCTGAAAACGAAGCAAAAGTGGCCGAATATAGATCAGGGAAAAAAGGCCTTCTCGGGATGTTTATGGGGCAGGTAATGAAAAAGTCCAAAGGTAAAGCCGACCCCAAAGTGGCCAACAAAATTTTAACAGAACTACTAGAAAACTAATTCCATGACCAAGTTCAATTATATGATTCTATTGGCAGCTTTATTATTGGTAGCTGCATGTTCCAATGAGGAAAAGAAGGAAGCCTTCGACGGCGAGGTGGTGATCAGTGGGCAACTGAAAAACCACCCGGAAGGGATGCTTATACTTTCCAAATATTTGGATAATAGCGTGGAGCCTATCGATACGCTCAATCTCAAGAGTGACGGGGGATTTGAATATACCCTAAGCCTGGATGGCCCGACTTTTTATGAGCTGGACCTATATGGTGTGAAGCAAGTGCGATTGGCTCTTTTCAATGAAGATGTGGAGATAAATTACGATTTTGATAATGAAGAAAGCTTGGCCATTTCAGGATCTTTTGACACTGAGCAAGTAGCTAAAGTGGACCAGCTTGCAGAAGAATACCAAGAGAGGATCAATGAACTCAACAGTGAATATTATGAAGCGCTTTCGGCCAAGGATGAGGCTGCGGTGAAAAAGATTCAGGAACGAGCATTGACGCTAGAGTCAGATCACGCAGCTAAAGTAAAAAGTACCATTAACAGCATGGAGGGTAGTTTTGCTGCATTGGCAGCTGTAGGGATGTTAAACCCTCGAAATGATTTTTCTTATATAGATAGCTTGGTTACTGAGCTGGACAAGTCCTATCCTGAAAACAACATGATCGTTTCTATGAAACAACAGCTGGATGAAATGAGGGCCTTGAGTATTGGGCAGCCTGCTCCGGAAATAGCTCTTCCTGATCCAGAAGGAGAAGAAGTGAAGTTGTCAGATTTTAAGGGGAAATATGTTTTGATAGATTTTTGGGCAGCTTGGTGCAAACCATGTAGAGAAGAAAACCCAAATGTGGTAAGATTGTACAATGAATACAAAGAGGAAGGCTTTGAAGTCTTTGGAGTTTCTTTGGATAGAAGTAAGGATGCTTGGGTGAAGGCCATAGAGGAGGATAATCTCACTTGGACGCATGTATCCGACCTGAAATATTTCAATTCAGAAGCTGCTGCTACGTATAAAATCAACGCTATTCCAGCAACATATATGATTGACCCAGAAGGGAAAATAATCGCTAAAGATCTTAGGGGGCCGAGTTTGGAAAATAAATTAAAAGAAATTTTCAAATAGTGGAATGCTTTTTGATCCAGAAGCATTTGCCGGAACTTTAAATAACCATCGTACTTAATTATTAATCTATCTAACATGAAAAAAAGTAGTTTTAAATCACCACTTAGCAGGCTAGCCACATTAGTGCTTTTCGGGCTGTTGGCCGTAGGTGCTTGTAAAAGTAAGAAGAAAGTAGTAGAGGCTGCACCAGAACCGGCCCCTGTAGAAGAGCCGGCACCTACACCAGCTCCAGACCCAGAACCTAGTGCAGAGGAAGTAGCAGTAGGAAAATTGGAAAATTATTTTTCTACTATAGCCTCATCCAGTAGTGTGCAAAGTGCCAATAGCTCTATCCAAGAAGCGTTGAGTATGTTTTCAAACCAGAACACACCTGTTTTGATCGTCATCCATGAGGAAAATGGCATTAAGGACTATGATGAGCCTACCACCATTGCCAAGTATCTGAATTACCTTAAGGATACCAAGAAGAACCTGAACTTTATCAGTGATGTGAGACTGGATGGTAGTGGAAAAATCACTGAATTGGAACTTCGTCGTCGATAAAATAAGGAACACAGAAAAAAATAACCATGAAAAGACATATTCAAGCATTCATACTACTGTTTTTTGCGACTACCCTATTTGTGGCAGCGCAATCTGACAATATCAGCCCTCAGAGGAAACAGGCCATTGATTCATTGGCATTGGAAAAGGTAAAAGACCTTAGTAAATACATTAGCATAATCGGGAGCAAAGACACCCAGTTCTCCGAAGCAAACAGGGTGATGGATCGTGCCGAGGAGTTGTTTTCGCCAGGATCTGAAATGGGCGTTTCTTCTTTGAGTTCTCAGGAAGTAGCGTATTACCCTGTAAGAAGGTATTTTGAGCGTCTGATGGCTCTTAACTATGATAATGTCACCATAAGCTGGTACGACATTCATTATATCTCTGATCTGGAAAGACAGCCTGATGGTAGGTACGTAGGAGTAGTGACGATCTATCAGCGTTTTGAAGGAACCTCAGTGGAGACGGGATTGAATTATAAAGATACCACCAAAAAAGACATCACTATCTATGTGGAGAAAAAACAAACTCAGGTAGCCGGAAGAACTATCGAGTTTTGGGATGTGATGCTGGGTGATATCAGAGTGACCGAAACTTCCGCATGAAGAAAGTAAGCTTATTAGTAATTATCATCATTTCATCCATACAATTTGTCTCGGGGCAGGGCTTAGGCGGCCCCGGGCAAATTAAGGATGACGGCAGATTTGCCGCCTCTACCAAACAACTAAACCAATTCTTTCGGAGATTTAATGCTGAAGAAAGTGAAGATGGGCTCACCCGATATCATAAAGGTGATGAGATGTACCATAACAGGGATCTTCGAATAAAATATGTGAATATACTTTTTGACAATGAAACTTCGAATATCACAAAAAATCTCAAGCAGGAGTTTATTGATCACGTAACCGCAGAAAACTACCCTCAGTACCTGAGCTTTCACCGAGAGAAATGGTTTGCAGAGGTGTCTTCCGTGTTCTTGTTTAAAGGAAAGCGGACGAATGTCACCCTGTTTATGCAGATTCAAGAGGAGGGACTAGGCTATGAATGGGTGATCAATAAAGTGGCTTTTGATGGGTTTAAGCCCTATTTCGATAAGCAAGAAGGTAAGGAAAAGCCTTTTTTGCATCCTTTGAGCCACGAACTGGGGTTCATGAACCTTCGTAAAGCTCTTCAGGAGAACGATAAGCCTGAGTCCTATACATCAGATGAATATACACCCGATTATCTTACACTTTTCCTTTATGAGATTAAAAACGGCAACATGAAATTCGAAACGGTGAAAGGGGTAAAGTTCCATTTCTTCCAAGTGGAGGACTGGTACTTTGAAGTGTCCCAATTTAACCGACCGGGTTTCAATACGGGTTGGCTAATTAGCAACCTTACGAAAGTGGCCAATGAGGAAGAAAAAGAGGCTATTTTAAATTACATCTATGATCAGAAGTAGGCTATATATCATTTTATTTGGTTTAATTCTTATACCTGGCGTGGTCATGTCCCAAGACATGGGGGATTATTCCAAACAAGAAGTAAAGGAGTTTTCCCAAAAAGTAGAAGACCAGATAAAATTTCTGGAGTACTTTCTCAATACTGTAGGGAGTGCCCAAACTTCCGCTAGGGACAAAGACGTGATCATCACAGAAAGTTATAAGAAAATTTTCCGTGATGATAAGGTTCAGGTAGAGGATGATTTACTGTTGGACCGACAGGTGATCACAAATAAAGATATACCAGCATACCTTAAGGATGTCGAGTTCTTTTTCAAGGATGCCAACTTTAAGTTTAAGGTAAGGGATGTGAAGCCCTTCCTTAGGGACAATGATGAGTTATCCTTTTTAGTGTCTATAGACCGGACCTTGTCCGCTGTGGGATTGGATGATGAAAAAATCGAAAATACCAAACCGAGATTTGTAGAAGTCAATTTGGATCCACAATCCAATGAGTTGAAAATAGCAAGTATTTATACGACCAAGTTAAGTCGTGATGAGGAGCTTACTGAATGGTGGGGCAATCTTTCATTGGAATGGGAAACGTATTTTAGGGAGAGTTTTGGACTCGCTGAAGACTCGATTACCATTGATCATCTAAATCGGATAAGTGCCATTGATAGCTTGGACCTCTCGGGAAATGAGCTAATTCAAGATCTGAAACCTCTGGAGTCCCTGAGGGATCTTAAATATATCGACATCAGTAATACGATGATTACGGATCTGGGGCCCATCAGCAATGTTACTTATTTGGCCTATCTGGATGTTTCCAATACACCCACTGCCGACATTCAATTTATCAAGTATTCGGATAATTTGCAGTACCTGAATATTTCAAATACATTGATAGAGAACATTGATGAGTTGACATCATTGGCAAATCTCAAGATCCTGATAGCAGAAAATACCCCATTGATGAGTTTTGCAGGGCTCAACTCCTTTACTGGACTGGAGGAACTGAACCTAGAGAAGAGCGGCCTCAATAATGTGGAGAACATTCATCAGCTGAGAGCTTTGAGAAGGTTGAATATCAGCGGTAATTATTTGATCAACTTTGAGTTTTTGTCCGACTTAGAGATGCTTGAAGAAATCAACTTGTCAAGGACCAATATTGGCAGTTTGGAGCCTTTAAGCTCCCTGGAGCATCTAAGTGTGGTGAGAATCAATGAGACTGTGGTCAATAATCTCAGCCCATTGGACCAGAAAGCAAGCCTGAAAACCGTATATGCTGATCGTACAGAAATAGCAGAAGAGCAGGCCAATGTGTTTGCCGTAAAAAACAGGAGAGTATTGCTGATTCACAATGTGGAGAATCTACAAACTTGGTGGAAGACACTTCCTGAGGGTTGGGAAACGGTGCTTAGAAAGTATATTCCTGGAAATAGCAATCGGATGCCATCAGTGGAAGAAATAGGAAGGATCGTGGGGGTGGATTCATTGGATCTTTCTGGAAGTGACATCATCAATTTGCGACCTGTCATTAAGTTTAAGAAACTAATCTCGCTGAAATTTAATGATACTCAAATCCATGAGCTCAGCCCTGTGAGAGAGCTTACTACTTTAAAGAGGCTCTCTGCTAATTCTACGCCTGTGACCAATGTGGAGGATATTAGCGAAGCAGAGGGACTGGAGGTAGTTTCCCTGAAAGAAACACTTATTACCAGTATAGCACCTCTGCAATCCTTGCACCGATTGGAGTTTCTTGATGTGGATGGAACAGAGGTGCCTAAGTGGGAGGTTCAGACATTACTTCAAGTGTTTCCTGATGCCAATGTCATCTTCAGATCAGCGGAACTGAAAGGTTGGTGGAATAGCCTGGATGGTGTTTGGCAGACCGCCTTCGTAGAGCAGTTCAATATCTCTACCAGCCCAAATTCGAGAGAATTGCATAAATTGACTTCAAGCAGGTCACTGACCATCGAACGTAAAAGTATCCAAAATCTACGGCCATTGGTGGATTTTATCAACTTGCACAGGCTGGAAATCAATGATGTCGCCTTGTATGATATAAGTGACTTGGCAAGTCTAGAATTGATCCAGGAGCTTCGGATTACCCAAGCACCTATTACTACTGTAGAGCCACTTGCCAAGCTAACGACATTAAAATACTTGAACCTTTCCAATACGGGGGTGGAGGATCTACGTTCTCTGGAAGGTTTGATCAATATGGAGACACTTATCCTGTCGGGTACCAGTGTGAGGAGACTGCGCGGATTGGACACTATGCTAAAGTTGAAGGAACTGGATATAGCCAGTACAGATGTGCGAAGTATCAGGGATATAGAAGATCTTCCAGAACTGAAAAAGCTAAGTTGCTTTAATACCCGGATCAACAGCAGGCAGATAGATAAATTCAGGGAATCCAACCCGAATGTGAAGTGAGGTATTATTAGGGTGCAGAGTGACAAAACATTTTGAAAAAGCCATGACGGGATTTACTGTTATGGTTTTTTTTAGCTCTTGACTTTCTGGGGTTGCTGATGTTAAGGTAAGATTTGTATTTGGCTACCCACTCCTTTATCGAGAGACTGACAGGATAAGATACAGGTGCTATGTGCTTTAACCCGGAATATGCATTAGCCTATCTGTTGTGACCTGAACCTGCTTCAAAATCAGCCGTTTCACTTTAGTTTTCGGCATAACCGTAGCGGTGCTACGTTAATGCCTCCAAACTAACTGATTTTCTTGCAATTTCAGCTCTCACTACGATTCCTAATGCATAATCCGGGTTTAAATCCTAGCCTATCTATTTTGGTCTGATCCGCGGCGGACAAAATCAGTTGCTTCGCTGCTGTTTCCAATTCTAACTAGCGGCAAAACAGGTTCATCATCCACCCTCCAAACAGCCGGTTCTAATGTAGTTTCATACCTTCCCGACATTCGTCAAGACAGGCTATATCGATTCCTAATTCATAAACTGGGTAAAAAAAAACCGGAAATGCCCTTCGACAATTCCGGTGTGTTCTATGGTTGTTTGATGGTTTATTTCATTCCAAGGGTTTTGGAGGGGGTGTCTTGTACGCACCTGAAGCCTACATTGGAGGAACCACTGTCATAGGCATGTCCTTGGCGGGCACTGGGGCGGTAGTTGATGCAGTAGTTGTCAGAGCATAGGAAAGAACCACCCTTGATCACCCTTTCTTTGGCGTAGGGGTTGGTAGGGTTGTAGCATTGGTTCATGTTAGCGTCCAGTTTTGGCGCATTACCAGTTAGTCGCTGGAATTTGATGGCATCAAACCAGTCATCGGTCATTTCCCATACATTACCAATGATGTCATAAAGCCCAAAGTCGTTTGCAGGAAAGTTCTTCACTGGTGCGGTGCCCATAAATCCGTCCTTTCCTTGATTGCCATTTGGAAATCGCCCCTGGAAAGTGTTGGCCATAAACTTGCCCTGTGGTCTTAGTTCATCACCCCAAGAGTATCTTTTTTCTGTTAATCCTCCTCTTGCAGCATATTCCCATTCCGCTTCAGTGGGCAGTCTTTTACCAGCCCATTTTGCATAAGCAAGGGCGTCATCATAGGCAATATGCACCACTGGATGGTCCATTCTTCCTTGAAGGTCTGTTCCTGGCCCTTCTGGATGTTTCCAACTGGCACCAGGCGTCCACTTCCACCAATTGGAAATATCTCTGGTGTCCACAGGTTGGTCAGGAGCCACAAACACGAGCGACCCAGCTTGTAGCAATGAATCAGCTGGTTTGGGCGTGTTTGGAGGAAGTTGTTTTTTCATTTCCTCCCACTCTGGTTTTTTCTCTGCTATTGTTACATACCCCGTTGCGTCGACGAATTTTTTGAATTCTGCATTGGTTACTTCGGTTTCATCCATATAGAAGCCTTCCACATGACGTTTTACTGCAGGTCTCTCCACAGGGTAAGCCTCTTGTTCATCGGTGCCCATCATAAAGTCCCCCCCGGGATCCATACCATGCCCTCTCTCTCCTCTAGGGTGGATTGGGGAGTACTTACGGGAGTGGCCGCTTTGTTATTGGCAGTAGTAGTACCTTCTTTCTGATTATTTTCGCCACAAGCCCATAAAACGCTTGCTGCTGAAATGAGCAGCAGAGCATTGTTAACGGACTTATTTAGGATGGATACTTTCATATTTAAAATTGTATTATTGACTTGTTAATCAGTTTTGATTGAACGGACAAGTTATGCCTATGCTTTTTAAAAGTAAAGTTAATCGTGTAAAGATTGCGCCAAAATAGGCAAATAATAAATGGTAGGGGAGCTTGCCTACTGGATTACGTGTGACGATGGGGATAAGTCAGTGATCATCCTATTTTAGTTGCCGTTCATAAAGATGGATATAATCATCCACACTTATTTTTCCGATGAGAAGGCCAATCAACTCATAGGGAATGGCATCCGGTTTTTTGAACCGTATACAGCTTTTGCCCATATCCAATTTATACGTGCAATGCTTAGGGTACTCTTCAATGAACCATTGCATAATCGTGTCATCGGCATAAATACCACAGTGATATAGGGCGATGTGGTTTTTTTGGTTGGCTATGGAGACAAAGGGTAGCGGGAGTGAAGGGGTACAATGATACCCTGCAGGATAAAGATCATGGGGCACTACATAGCCGATCATACCATAGCTGATGGTCTCTTCAAAGCCTTCGGGGAGGTGTTTTAGAATTGTGTTCCTGAGTTTGGTGAAATACGGCTTTCTTTCTTTAGGAACTGTATTGATATATTCGGTAGGGCTGTTGATGGTAGGTTTCATAGTGGAATGAACTATTAAGCCTTGGGGAAAGGTTGCGTGATGCGTTCCCTTACCATTTCTTTAATCGATTCGCCCAGCAAAATCACTGATGATATAACCAATAGCAGGTAGTTAAGAATGATAGTGAGATTGAAAGGGAGTGCTTTGATACAATAGATGGTTACTGCAATAAAAATCAAGGCACTCAAACCACCTCCGGCAATTCCTAGGCGGGGAGATTTGAAGTGTGCGATAAGTAGCAGAGCGGTCAACATCGACGGGATTGACCATGATAGCCTTCCTGAGAAGACCAGATAGGGTGCTTCTGTCCCGAAGATAGCGTAGCAACTAGCTGCTGCCCAATAAGCTGCCATGACAATTCGTAAGATCTTTTGACTAATTTTTTCGATTTGCAAGAGGTTATTGACCATGTTTTTTTTCTTTAAGCTAATCAATTATAAAAAATAAAAAAAGCGACCTGTGTAAACAGGCCGCTTTTGTAGCGTATTTTTGGTTTCTTTATTGCGCATCACCAGTGCTGTCATGGAGTTTTCCCAGTTCTTGGTCGATCGTCCATAGACCGATTCCTTCTTCACCAATAATGTCAAACAACTCGAGTGCTCGACGTGCTAGGGTTTCTTCTTCACGTTGCTCGGTTACGTACCACTGCATAAAGCTAAACGTGGCAAAATCCTTCACACCAAAACAATGGTCAACAATAATGTTGATGGATTTGGTCACCTGAATTTCGTGTTCCAGAATAAGTTGGAAAATCTCTTTTAGGGAATTAAAGTGATTTTTGACACCTGTGATTTCTGGCTGTACAGCTAATCCACCTGCTTCATTGATGTAATGGAATAGCTTTAGCATATGGTGCCTTTCTTCTTCAGCATGTGCATATAATAACTTGGCGGCATTATTATAGCCCATCATGTCACACCACGAAGCCATACTAAGATAAGAAGCAGAAGACTTCCCTTCCATTTCTATCTGCTTGTTCAACATTTTTTCTGTATCGTGAAGCAATGAACGCTGTAATGTTACTATTTCTTTTTCTTTCGTCTTCATAGTCACCTATTTTTTAAGTTCTTATACAAACATAACCAAATTTATAGAGGATGGTTCAATGTTTTGGTTCGATTTGCGGAATTTAGAATTGGTATAATTAAAGTTCTATAGAATTAAATTTGGTCAATATTAATTTGAATTAAATATAAATAAAGATAGTTAGTAACCTCAGTTGCTTCTCAATCCGGTTTATGAATGCCCTATGTGCCAAATGTGGTTGTCGAATAAGTCAGCTACTTTACCTTACTTTCTCAACGTTTTAGAATCCGGGTTAATCCAGCCATTAAAACCTTATCGTCTTTGGTGCTGCCTTAATTACTTTACGTTTTGCCCAAAAAATCGTTTTCGAATGAGGCGTACTCAGTGGTCACTGATGGGTATATGATGGGGTGCTATTACCGATTCCCAAAGTATAAACTGGCTTAAATATCCGTAGTTTCACCATTTTTTTTTAACATTGTCCTATGAAAATTGTTGCAATGATTCCAGCACGTTATGGTGCGACACGCTTTCCGGGAAAGCTTACGTCTGATTTATGCGGCAAGCCGGTAATTGTCAGAACGTATTTGAGTACAATGGCTACAGGCTTGTTTGATAAGGTAGTGGTAGTGACTGATCATGAACAAATAGCCGAGCAAATCGAAGCGGAAGGCGGAGAAGTATTTTTTAGCCAAAAAGCACATGAAAGCGGCTCAGATAGGATTGCCGAAGCCGTGGCAGGTATAGAAGCGGATGTTGTGGTGAATGTCCAAGGTGATGAGCCCTTTCAAGACAAGGAGTCATTGGCGGGGCTTGTAGGGGCATTTAAGGATGGTACAGTAAAAGTCGCTTCACTCATGAGAAAAATAGAGGATGATGTGGATGTCATTAATCCAAATTCAGTAAAAGTAGTAGTGGATAAAAATAATTTTGCCCTTTACTTTAGCAGGTGCCCAATCCCCTTTGTCCGAGATAAGTTCCAACCGGATTATTATAGACATATAGGTGTTTATGCCTATACCAAAGAAATACTGTTGGAGTATACTAATTGGGAAAAGACCATGTTGGAAAGGGCCGAAATGTTGGAACAGCTTAGGCTCTTGGAGAATGGCATCCGTATTAAAATGGTAAAGACCAACCACGAGGCAGTAGCTATCGATACCAAGTCCGATCTCGATAGGGCAATTGCCTTTTATCAGCGTCACAATTCCTGATGTATATCAGGAAACTACTTTAAGGCCTATTATAGAACCGATCAATAGCATCAAAAATCCTATGCGGAGCCAGTTCGCCGGTTCTTGGAAAAGGAAGATCCCTACGATTACTGTGCCAGCAGCACCTATTCCAGTCCAAACAGCATAGGCTGTTCCCATAGGAATGGTCTTTATGGCTTGGTTGAGTAAGTAGAAACTTAAGCTTATGCTGATGAAAAAGGCAATAGACCATTTGATGTTGGTGAAGTTATTGGCCATTTTTAATGAAGTGGTAAAGGCCACTTCGAAGATTCCTGCTAAAATTAAAATTAACCATGCCATAGTATTTACTCTTTTATACAAATATACGTGGTCCATGGGTAGTTAAATTTTACATATGTTAAAAAAACTGTTTATGTAGACTTAAATCCTGCACTGGAATTCCAACCGTTTTTACGACCTTCTGATACGACTCAGTGATACTTGGCTTATCCCTAAGTAAGATGCGATGGTGCCCAGAGAAATGCGCTGGAGTACCTGGGGATGCGCTGTTATAAGTTCTTGGTATCGTTGTGTTGCGGCCTTTGTTTGCCTATCGATAAGTCGCCTTTCCGTTTTTATCAGTTCTTTTTCGATCAGACTTCTCCACCAGTTGATTATTTCTATGTTTTCAATACAAAGTTTGTCCAAGTGCTCGTTATCGATTTTCCAAAGTTGACATTTCTCCAATGTAGTGATACTTTCGTAACCAGGTTCTTTTAAGATTTTGCTGTTATAGGAAAACAGGAAATCACCTTCGAAGCCAAACCAAAAAGTGACGTCTTTACCATCATTGTTTAAGTGGGCTTTTACACAGCCAGAAATTATTAAATAACTCGAATTTTCCAGTTTTCCTTCTCGGATAATACAAGTGTTTGCTGCGTAGGTCACCACATTTCCAGAGCTAAGCAATGAAGAGAGGGTGTTCTCTGAAAGTTCGTATTGTCTCAGGAAAAAATCATCCAACTCCATGATTAGTAGTTCAGTAAGCTTAAGGTATGTACGGCGGCCAGTCCAGCAGTCTCCGTTCGAAGTCGACTATTTCCTAGGCTACATGCTTTAAATTCGCTTTCCCTACTGCGGCTAATCTCTTCCGGTGAAAAATCACCTTCTGGACCAATCATTATCAAGTAGGACCCTTTGGGTTTTGCCAGTTCAAATAGGTGTTGGGTATTGGTTTGGTCTACATAGGCGATGAACTTTTGGCAATGTTCAGTGGATGCTCTACTCAACAAATCATTAAAAGTGGTCAAAGGATTGATTACGGGGAAGTTAGTTTTTATGCTTTGCTTACATGCAGCGATCATCTTTTTTTCGAGACGGTCAGGCTTGAGAAAGCTTCTTTCTGAATTGGCTGTTTTGATAAAAGTAAGCTCCTGAAAACCTATTTCGGTGATTTTCTCCAGCATCCACTCCATACGATCGGTGTTTTTGGTTGGAGCAATAGCCAAGTGAATATGGTACTCGGAGGAAGGGGAGGGCCTTTTTTCAATAATACGTAATTCAGCTTTTTTTTGGTCACTTTTGGTGATGCTGCAAGTAAATAAGTTGCCAACACCGTCTGTCAAATACACATCATCTCCGACGGACTTTCTAAGCACTTTTACCAGATGTTTTGACTCATCTGGGCTGAGGATAATGGTACCGGAATTAGGAATGTCTTTTTGATAGAATAACTGCATGTATCACGTGTTTTGGAACAAAGATAACAAGTAGTATGGAAATGCTTAGAGGGAATAGCGGAATTGGTAGGGTGTTTTTTACCTTATATTGTTACAAAAGTACAAGAATAGAATAATCTACGACAGCGACCTTCTATTAAAACTAACCACTATTCCCAACTTTTCCATTTGATCCGCAATTCGTGGATCAAGCAATCTATCTGGGGGGCACACTTTCTTAAAATGGCTTCTCCCAATTGATTATTGGAATAAAACGCTATTGGTGTGTATTGGGGTTAGCGTGAATTTGTAAGCGCTAGGAAGATGATGGCTGCTAAAACAATGAGGTTATTTTGATGTTTACCATGGGCGTTGCGCATGGCTAAGGATGTTATGCCCTTTCAGGGCTTTATTATGCTACTTGTCTTTTCCAATTTAATAGAAAAAATCAGCGTAAATCATAATCATCCGCGTCATCAGCGTTCTATTAAAACGAACCACTATTCCCAACTTTTCCATTTGATCTGCAATTCGTCTATAGACTGACTTTTATAACATATGGACATAAAAAAAGCGCAAATCATTCGATTTGCGCTTTTCCTAACCTTAATTAACCTTTATATAATTTAATCTTTAGAAAGTTCCATGTTGACAGGTTTGCCTTTGATGGTGTTTCTCTTCATTACATTGATTACGTGACTGGCATCCTTTGTCGGTACATCTACAAAAGAGAAGTTGTCAAAGATATCAATACCACCGATCTGACGACCAGAAATACCCGCTTCACCAGCTATGGCACCAACGATATCATTTGGACGGATCCTGTCTTTTTTGCCAAGATTAAGGAAAAGTCGAGACATATTGGCTTCACGTCGTCCTTTTTCTCTACCACCTTTTCTGCCTCCTGGACGGTCTGCGCCACGGCCTTTTCTTCCTCTTTCGAACCGGTCTTTACCTCTTCCTCCTCTGTCTCTGTCTTTGCCCAAGTTAAGGTCAAAGTTCATATCCGAAAGTTCCTGGATGGATTTGCCCATTTGAAGCTTGACCAAGCCAAGTGCTATTTGGTCCATGGTCAATCCTTCGGCAAGTAATTGCCCCAAAGCTGCTTCGAAGACTTGGTTATCTTCTTCTTTGGACAGCTCCGTAGTCACCTCTTTTCCAAGTTGATCTTTCTTTTGGTCGATCATCTCCGCTACAGATGGCGGGTTCATTTTGGTCAAGGAAGTCTTGATGTACTTTTCAAGGTCTTTTAGCCTGAATATGTCTTTTCTTCCTGTGATAAAGGAAATGGCCATTCCAGAACGACCTGCTCTTCCTGTTCTCCCTATTCGGTGAACGTAATATTCCTCATCGAGTGGGAGGTCGTAGTTGAACACTACTTCTACATTATCTACATCAATACCCCGTGCTGCCACGTCGGTCGCTACCAATACGGTACAAAGTCCTTTACGGAATTTGTTCATTACCTTGTCACGTTGTGCCTGTGAAAGGTCACCGTGAAGTGCTTCAGCTGTAATTCCTCGGGCGATCAAGCCTTCGGTTACCTCATCGGTAGCTCTTTTGGTGTTACAGAAAACTACGCCAAGGTTAAACTGGTGAACATTGATCAACCTCGTGATCAATTCCATCTTCAATGGTGGCTTCACTTCGTAATAAACCTGCGATATATTCTCTACTGTCAGCTCCTTACGTGTTATTTTGACAATTTCAGGATTTATCTGATACTTTTTGGTCAGGTCCATGATAGGCTTGGCCATGGTAGCAGAGAAGAAGATGGTTTGACGATCCTCGGGCATTTGGCTTAGAACCGTTTCGATGTCTTCTCTAAAGCCCATGTCGAGCATTTCGTCAGCTTCATCCAAGACGATAGTTTTCACTGAGTCCAATTTCAGGGTGCCACGATTCATGTGGTCCATGATTCTACCAGGTGTACCGACTACGATCTGAACGCCTTTTCTAAGGGTTCTGATCTGACGATCAATGGCTTCACCACCGTAGATGGCCGTGCTGAATACACCTTTTTTGTGCTTTGCAAGTTTGGTGATTTCTCCTTCGACCTGAACGGCCAATTCCCTTGTAGGACATAGGATCAATGCTTGAGGCTGTTTGCTCGTGTTGTCTACACGATCTACAATGGGAATCCCAAAGGAAGCGGTTTTCCCTGTTCCTGTTTGTGCTTGACCGATGACATCGCGGCCATCTAGCATTAATGGGATTGATTGTGCTTGAATTTCTGAAGGTTGGGTATAGCCCATGCCTTCCACTGCCTGAAGAATTTCAGCTGAAATTCCCAGGTCTGCGAATAAAATTTCGTTTTCCATGATTTTTCCTTACTCCTGTGCCCTGATTTTCCTTGATACAACCCAACAACGAACGAGTAAGGAAGCTCATGACTCAGAAAAGTTCTTTCTTAATTGAGCTGCAAAGATATGGGTAATTATTCGTTTTGGCAAATATAGTGTGATATAATTTAGAATAATTAACAATGAAAGGGCTTGTGCATGAAAATAAATTTGGTTGAAGCCGTGATTATAACATGAAAAAGCGGAGCTTTAAGAGGCTCCGCTTTCTTATTATTAGTTACAGTTTGGATGAAGTTTTATTATCTCTCTTTCATAGAGACATAGGGACGTTCATTCGCTCCAGTATAAACCTGTCTTGGTCTACCGATTGGTTCGTTGTTTTCCCTCATTTCTTTCCATTGTGCGATCCAGCCCGGAAGTCGTCCCAAGGCAAACATCACTGTAAACATATCTGTAGGAATACCCAATGCACGGTAGATGATTCCTGAGTAGAAATCAACATTTGGATATAATTTTCTATCCACGAAGTATTGATCGTTTAGAGCTGCTTCTTCCAGTTCTTTGGCAATATCTAACACAGGATCGTCAACACCTAGTTTATCTAAAACATCATCAGCTGCTTTCTTGATGATTTTGGCTCTAGGGTCAAAGTTTTTGTAAACCCTGTGACCAAAGCCCATTAGGCGGAATGGATCATTCTTGTCCTTTGCCTTGTCAAGGTATTTCTTAGTATCACCACCGTCTTCCTTGATGGCTTCCAGCATTTCGATCACTGATTGGTTAGCACCACCATGAAGAGGTCCCCACAGTGCATTGATACCTGCCGAAATAGAAGCATATATACTGGCTTGTGAAGAGCCTACGATCCTTACAGTAGATGTAGAGCAGTTTTGCTCGTGATCAGCATGGAGGATCAGAAGTTTGTCCAGTGCATTGGCGATGATAGGATCCACATCATACTTTTCAGCAGGAAGTGCAAACATCATTTTCATGAAGTTGGAGCAGTAGTCCAAACTATTGTCAGGGTAGTTGGCCGGATGGCCCATTTTATTTTTATATGCCCACGCTGCGAAAGTCGGCAATTTGGCCATAAGCCTTACAATGCTCAATTTGATCTCTTCATCTGTCCTGTTTGGGTCGAGAGAGGTAGGGTAGAAAGCAGTCAATGAACAGATCAAAGAAGAAAGTACCCCCATTGGGTGGGCTACTGATGGGAAACCATCCAGTATCTTTTTGATGTCTTCATGCACTAACGTATGATAGGTGATTTCATTTGCAAACTGATCATATTGCTCTTGAGTAGGTAGCTCACCATAAATCAAAAGATAAGAAACCTCTAAAAAGTTGGATTTTTCGGCCAAATCCTCGATGTTGTACCCTCGGTATCTCAGTATCCCTTTTTCACCATCCAAAAAGGTGATGGAGCTCCTGGTGGATCCTGTGTTCTTGAATCCTGGGTCTAATGTTATTAATCCAGACTGGCCTCTTAGTTTGGCAATTTCTATTGCCTTTTCATTTTCAGTTCCTTCTGTTACAGGTAATTCATATTCGTTACCGTTGAAGGATAACTTAGCTATTTCAGACATAAGTTTTACGTTTATCTATTTATGGTTTTGTTCTATCGTGAAACCGCATTTGGCGGCATTAAGATAATAAAAAACCGCCTTATTTTCACAACAAACAGCATTAATTACATGAATAAAATTAAGTAAAATTACTTAATTTGGATTTGTGATTATTGATTGCGCATGATTTGCGCAATAATTGGAAAAACATAACCGATTAGGTTTGAATCTTATCGGGTAGATGATCATAAATACGAAATAAAATCCCGTAGCTACCTGATCGTTTTTTTGGAAGGGGGACAAAAAAAATAGTCCGCCGAAGCAGACTATTTTTTCTCTTATTTGCAGAAGTGCTCAAAAACTTCCACTAAATGTTCTCCGATAATTTGGGCATTTCTGCCTTCGATGTGGTGCCTTTCGACAAAGTGCACCAGTTCTCCGTCCCTAAACAAAGCCATGGCTGGAGAGGATGGAGGATAAGGAAGGCAGTGCTCTCTTACTTTGTTCACTGCATCAGTATCATTACCGGCAAATACAGTGGCCAGTGTGGTAGGGTGTATGTCTGTTTTGTCCAGAGCGTATTTTACACCAGGTCTAGCAGCACCAGCTGCACAACCACACACCGAGTTGACGACGATAAAGGTAGTGCCTTTGTGATCTTTTAGGTGATTGTCTACGTCTTCAGCGGTTCTAAACTCCGTAAAACCGGCATCAGTTAATTCAGCACGCATCGGTGCTACTAATTCTTCAGGGTACATATATCTTCAGTTTAATTAGTGCTATTTACATAAATCCAAGCTCAAGCTTGGCAGCTTCGGACATCATGTCCTGGGTATAAGGGGGATCAAAGGTAAGCTCTACCTCTACATCGTTGATCCCTTGTATTTGTTGGATTCGGTCTTTGACTTCCGCAGGAATGGATTCTGCCGAGGGGCAGTTAGGCGATGTCAAGGTCATAAGGATATAGACGTTGTTGACAGGGTAAACACTGATTTCATAGATCAGTCCCAGCTCATAAACGTCTACGGGGATTTCAGGATCGTAGACAAGTTTTATTGCTTCGATCACTTTATCCCTTAAATCAGGTATGTTGGCAGGTTGTGCCACTTGGTTATCTTCAGCCATAGGTCTACACATTTTGTTTTGATTGATAAGCTATCGCATATAGCTTCATTTGTTTGATCATGGAGGCAAGCCCGTTGGATCGTTGCGATCCGATGATATTGCCCATCCCGATTTTTTCGATAAAATAGAGATCGGAATCAATGATTTCCTTGGGGCTCCTATTGGACAGTACCCTGATCAGCAGACTGATCAGACCTTTGGTAATATCCGTGTTTGAATCTGCTTTGAAGACTACCTTTTGGTCTTTTTCCTCAGTGGTGAGCCATACTTTTGACTGACAGCCTTTGATCAGGTTTTCATCCAGACGGGCATTTTCAGGAAATTCATCCAGCTTGTTTCCCAGCTCCATGATGTAAAATATCGTGGACTCACGATCTCCTTCCAGAATAGAAAATTCGTCTATTATTTCATCCTGAACGTGGTTGATGTCACTCATTTATTTTTCAATTTGGCGATTTTGCTAATACTCTCACAGAGCTTGTCTACTTCTTCTTTGGTGTTATAAACAGAAAAGGAAGCCCTAACAGTTCCCTCGATATCGAATCGGTTCATTAATGGTTGTGTACAGTGGTGTCCGGTACGAACGGCGATCCCGACAGCATCTAGCATCATACCTATATCGAAGGGATGCATCCCTTTGATAAGGAAGGAAAGTACGCTGACTTTTTTTGCAGCTGTTCCTACCGGTATAAAGCCTTTTACACCTTTCAGCTTTTCTTCTGCATAATGAAGAAGGGCATCCTCATGTTCCCGTATATTTGCTTTTCCCAATTCGTTTACGAATTCAATGGCTTTTTGAAAAGCAATGACATCTGCGATATTGGGAGTGCCAGCTTCGAATTTAAAGGGGATTTCATTGTAAGTGGTCTTTTCGAAAGTGACTTCTTTGATCATTTCCCCTCCTCCTTGGTAGGGAGGCATAGCTTCGAGCAGTTCCCTTTTTCCATACAGGACCCCCAGGCCTGTAGGGCCATATATCTTATGGGCTGACATCACAAAGAAATCGCAATCCAAGTCTTGGACATCAATGTCGAGGTGGGCAGAAGATTGGGCACCATCGATCAGTACCTTTGCACCTACTTTATGTGATTTTTCTATAATCTCTTTGACAGGGTTGACCGTACCAAGAGCATTGGAAGCATGAACCACGGCGACAAGTTTGGTCTTTTCTGTTAGGAGCTTCTCAAACGCCTCCATCTCCAGTTCTCCCTTTTCATTGACAGGGATTATCCTGAGCTTTGCGCCTTTTTCTTCGCAAAGTATTTGCCAAGGAACTATATTGGAATGGTGCTCTAGGGTGGATATGATGATTTCATCCCCTTTTTGGATGAACTTCCTTCCGTAAGTGGAGGCGACCAAGTTGATGCCTTCTGTGGTGCCTTTAGTGAAGATGATTTCTTCTTCCTCTGAGGCATTAAGGAATTCCCTTACCAGAGAGCGTGTCTTTTCATAGGCTCTTGTGGCGCGATCAGCTAATGTATGCGCACCACGATGGATATTGGAATTGTCATGGGTGTAATATGCCGCCAAAGCCTCCAATACAACCTTTGGTTTTTGGGTAGTGGCGGCATTGTCCATATAGATGAGCGGTTTCCCGTTGACTTGTTGGTTAAGTACGGGAAATTGTCCGCGAATATTTTGGATGTTCAGCGTCATGAAAGGCAGTTTGGATGTTTGAAGCTTGAATTCCTAAATTCAAAAGGAGAGGGGAGACCCGTTCCTTTTGAATATCATTTTGGCATTAAGGTAATCCGCAATGATTTACGTACTTAGTACTGAACTTTTATGTTAAAGATTTCCTAATCTTTCCTGAACAAGCTGGATGCAGTATTCTCTAAAAGCCTCGATCTTGATATGGTCTAGGATTTCTCCTGCAAAGGCATATAACAAAAGATTTTTGGCTTCTGCTTTACCAATGCCTCTTGCTTGTAGATAAAATTGGGCTTCTTCGTCCAGCTGACCAGTGGTACAGCCGTGAGAGCATTTAACATCATCTGCCCAGATTTCCAGTTGTGGTTTGGTATGGATGATGGCATCTTCTGACAGGAGGATATTATTGTTTTGCTGAAATGCATTTGTCTTTTGTGCATCTTGTCGCACAAAGATTTTTCCATTGAAAATCCCTTTGGACTTATCAGCTAGCACTCCTTTGTAGAGCTCATTGGAATCTGCATGGGGTTGGGTATGGTCCACATTGGTGTGGTTGTCCACATGCGTAGTTCCGTTTAGCAGGTACAGACCATACATATTCCCTTCACAGCCACTATCTTTTAGATTGAGGCTTAGGTTGTTTCGGATGATGTCGCCTTTGAGCGATAGCGTGACAGTGGAGCATGTAGCGTCTCGATGGATGTCAGCTTCAAAATTGTGGACCTCAATGGCTGCTTCACTTTCATTTTGGATCTTATGGTAATATAGGTGGGCATTTTCATTTACCTTCACCTCGGTGACGCCGTTGAGGAAATATACTTCATCGTCTAAGCTGATGACCCTTTCGATAAAGGTCGCTTCGGCATTCGCCTCTCCTTGGACAAAAAGCCGAGGAGTAATTACCTGGCCATTATTGGCCTGGCAAAAGTTGAGCAGTAGTATAGGTTTTTCTACAGCTTTGTTTTTTGCCACTTCTATGTACAGCCCTTCTGTAAACAAGGCTGAATTCAGCGCATTGAAGGGTTCTTTTTCTACTGGTGCTATCGTCCCGATAAGCTGGGATTGCTCTTTGGTAAGCTCAGAAAACAGCTTAACTGAATAATTCTCTTCTGAGTAAGAAGACAGGTCGGCCTCAAAATGGCCATTGTTAAAGACCAATAGATCAGCGTCCAAACCTGGAATCAGTTCGGCTTCCACCTGTTCGCTTGTCAATGCCACCTTTTGGGCGGCCCGAAGGTTGGAAATGGATGTTTCCAGCTTTTTGCTTATTGGTGTAAACTTGTATTCCTCAGCCTTTGGAGCGGGCAAGCCTTCTTTTTCGAGCTCCTTGACTGCCTTTTCGTTCAGTTCCGCAAGGGAGCCATGGGCTGTATTACGGGCGATTTCCAAAAAGGAGTCTGTGATTTTATTTTTAGTTATTGTAGTCATTAATTAGTAAGAAATAAGAGGTTTGACAACGGGATAAAGGAGCTTAGACAGATGCACTGTCCACATCTTCTTTGATCCAGTCATATCCTTTTTCTTCAAGGTCCAGCGCCAGGTCTTTTGAACCGGATTTCACGATTCTACCATTGTAAAGCACGTGGACATAATCAGGTACGATGTAATCCAATAGTCTTTGGTAGTGAGTGACCACTACGGTGGCATTATCGTCTGTCTTTAATTGATTGACACCGTTGGATACGATTTTTAAGGCATCGATGTCCAGCCCTGAATCAGTTTCGTCAAGGACAGAAAGGGTCGGCTCTAACATGGCCATTTGGAAAATCTCGTTTCTTTTCTTTTCACCACCCGAAAAACCTTCGTTAAGGGCACGGCTCATCAGCTTCTGGTCGATTTCTACCAGTTTCATTTTTTCTTTCATCAAAGAAAGGAACTTTACCGCATCAAGGGCTTCCTTTCCGCGGTATTCCCTTACTTGGTTTACTGCTGTTCTAAGGAAATTGGTCGTGCTTACACCGGGGATTTCCACCGGGTATTGAAAAGCCAAAAACACGCCTTCTCTGGCTCGGTCTTCCGGATTCATTTCCAGTAGGTTTTTGCCATTGAAGAATACTTCACCTTCTGTAACTTCATATTCTTCCCTTCCTGCCAATACTGACGCCAAAGTAGATTTTCCAGACCCGTTAGGTCCCATGATGGCGTGGACTTCACCTGCTTTGATTTCTAGGTTGATTCCTTTCAGGATTGGTGTTCCTTCAATAGATGCGTGTAAATTTTTTATGGATAACATGATTTGACTGATTTCTTTCTGGATTTGGTAATATACGAGCTATAGGCACCTTGACGGTACTTTGGCTCTTTTATATATGTAAGTTGATGGCAGAGGGTTACCCTACGCTTCCTTCTAGGGTCAAGGCCAATAGCTTTTGGGCCTCTACCGCAAATTCCATGGGAAGTTGGTTCAATACTTCCTTAGCGTAGCCATTTACGATAAGTGCTACAGCATCTTCACTGTCAATTCCCCGTTGGTTACAGTAGAAAATCTGATCTTCGCCAATTTTTGACGTTGTGGCCTCGTGCTCAACCTTGGCGGTAGGGTTTTGGATATCGATATAGGGGAAGGTATGAGCTCCACATCTATCGCCCATCAGCAAGGAGTCACATTGTGAGAAGTTACGGGAATTGACCGCTCTCTTCATCACTTGTACTTGACCTCTATAGGAGTTTTGGGAATGTCCAGCAGAAATACCTTTGGAAACGATTCTTGATTTGGTGTTTTTACCAATGTGAATCATTTTTGTTCCAGTATCAGCTTGCTGATAATTGTTCGTCACAGCAACTGAATAAAACTCTCCCACAGAATTGTCTCCTTTTAGGATACAAGAAGGGTATTTCCATGTTACTGCAGAACCCGTCTCTACTTGAGTCCAAGAGATTTTCGAATTGTCACCGGCACAGATTCCTCTTTTGGTCACAAAGTTATAAATACCCCCTTTTCCGTTTTTGTCTCCAGGAAACCAGTTTTGGACAGTAGAGTATTTTACTTCTGCATCTTTGGCAGCATGGATTTCAACTACTGCTGCGTGCAATTGGTTTTCATCCCTTTGGGGAGCGGTACAGCCTTCTAGATAGGATACATACGACTCATCCTCAGCCACGATCAATGTCCTCTCGAATTGCCCTGTATTGGCGGCATTGATCCTGAAATAGGTAGAAAGCTCCATTGGGCACCTTACGCCTTTTGGTATATAGCAGAAGGATCCATCGGAAAATACTGCAGAATTCAGTGCAGCGTAATAGTTGTCCGTCATCGGTACCACAGAACCGAGGTATTGCTTGACCAGTTCGGGATGTTCATTTACTGCTTCACTGAAAGAACAGAAGATAATGCCCAGTTTGCTAAGTGTTTCCTTGAAAGTGGTCCCAACAGAAACAGAGTCCAGGACAGCATCTACGGCAATGCCTTGTAGCTTCTTCTGCTCGTTAAGGCTAATGCCCAATCTCTCATAGATTTGTAGTAGTTCAGGGTCTACCTCATCTAGGTTCTTAGGTTTACTTTTCTGCTTAGGTGCAGAATAATATTTTAATGCCTGTAAATCTATTTTGGGGTAGTTGACGTTTGCCCAGTCAGGTTCGGTCATATTTTGCCAAGTCCTGAAGGCTTTTAGCCTCCATTCCAAGAGCCAAGTAGGCTCTTCTTTTTTGGCAGAAATCCAACGGATAATTTCTTCATTTAAACCGGCGGGTGCTTCATCAGCTTCAAAGTCCACAGACCAGCCATGTTCATACTCTTTTGAGGTGAATTCCTCTAAAATTTCGTTGTCTTTGCTCATAAAGCGAGTTATTTAGACTAATTACATTTTGTAGCGCAAAGATATAACATTAATCTAAAATTTTATGTTCAGATAGAATGAAAATTCTCAATCGAAAATAGAAAAAAACTATGTGGGCGGTATAAAAAACAAAAGTTTTGATAACCAAAAGCACCGTTTTAGTGCTCTTGGTTATGCGGAAAAAAGCGTGTTATAACTGCAAATATTTTTAGATATTTTTTATTTAGATTTAATCTAAGTAATTATTTTTCTAAGCAAAACTACTTAGCATCTTGCTCAAAAAGCTGTATAGGTCGATTTATACTTTCTTCGAGTACGATCAATGTTTCTGTTCTGTCAATTCCATCTACTTTTTGGATCTTGTTCAAGACGTCCCTTAGGTGGTTGGTGTCTTTACAGATTATCTTGGCAAAGATGCTATAATTACCGGTAGTATAATAGGCATTTACTACCTCCGAAATTTCCTTGAGTTTTTCTATTACGTTGTCATAAAGTGAACTTTTTTCAAGGTAAATACCCAGATATGCTGAAATGTCATAACCTAATTTTGAAAAATCAATGTTGAGTGTAGCGCTTTTGACGATTCCCATATCTTCCAGTTTACGCATCCTTACATGGACGGTGCCTGAAGATACATATACCTTCTTTGCGATTTCTGTGTAAGGTGTTTTTGCGTCCTCATTGAGTAATGAAATGATCTTAAGATCAACATTGTCAATATCTAAATTTTTATCCATTATTTATTTATTTGGTTACCTTTATTTGAATAAAGATGCATTCAAATTGTTGAATTGTCAAAATTTACACGAACATTTTTTTTGATTTGCAAAATAACAAAAAATGTATTTACTTTGGGATTACATTATTAAGGAGAGTGAAAATTTTGGAGTCAATCGATTTGTTTGAAATAAACTATTGTTTTGATTCAAAAAACCTCTTTTTGAAATGGTTTTAATATAGAAACTTTTAATCTCTAAAGTTATATTTGGGTTTATATTCTGAAAAGGGTCTTGCTGCTGGCAAGACTTTTTTGTTTTTGGCAAATATGGAAACCCACGGCAATATGCATAAACCGGGTTTAATAGGATCAAGCGGAAATGCCGGGGGCTGATAGAGCGCTGATGACGCAGATGATTATGATATACCCTGATTTTTTTCTTAAACTGGAAAATAGCGCTTATAAACTCAAGCTAAAACCCAGTAACCTCAGTTCGATTATAAAACCGTTTCCGTACAGTGGTCGGAACATGCACTGCGAGGCTTAGGGGAGAGTTGAGGGGTGGAAGCCGTGGCAGCTCGCCGCGGCGAGTTGCCACGCCCTTTTCCCACCCACATCCTCCTAAAAAGGGTTCGCTATGGCGCTTTTTATACTAAAAATAAGTCGAGCTCAGGTCAGTACACACCGGATTACACGTAGGTTTAGATTTGGCTTGACACTAGATTGCCGCATGGCGGGATGGGCTGAAAGAATGATTAGTTGATTTGGATCGTACAAGCCGTCGCAGCTATCTGCTCATGTATAGTGGTTGGTTTGGTTGAGGTTAAACCCTGAATAGGCGTTATCAACTGAGCATCCTGCCTCATCCGCCTTTGGCGGAGGGTCATATAGAAGGTGCAGGTGACAACCTGCACTTAGCTGTTCGGGATTTGTAATCTCGAACCGAGATAAGGGGGATTTGAAATCCCCCCTAGGCCATTTGTAAATAACACAGACATCAAATAAGGATACATAAACCGGGATAATACAGCTTTAACCCGGATTATGCGTTGGGAATCGTAGTGAGAGCTGAAAGTGCAAGAAAATCAGTTAGTTTGGAGGCATTAGCGTAGCACCGCTACGGTTATGCCGAAAACTAAAGTGAAACGACTGATTTTGAAGCAGTTTAAGGTCGCAACAGATAGGCTAATGCATATTCCGGGTTTACTTATTTATCTCGGAAGGTCGTTGCCAATATAGGCATTGGGGTTTACTTGTGGGATATTGGCTCCCCATTTGGCGTTGATCATTTCGATGACCAAGTTGGTAATAAAGGCATTTGCACGGCCATTTGGATGGACACCATCTACCGAAAACCCACCACTAGGTGGAGTGATGCTGGCATTTAGTGTGACTCCTCCTGCATTGATCTTTCCGTCAGCCACCTGGTCAAAGAATGCCGCAGCATCCACCAAAACCAACCGCTCGGAATTAGCGTTTACAGCGGCAGTGATCAGCTCGTTGAAGGTGGTTATTTTTTCGTTGATCTCCGTTTGTTCATCGGGAATCAGTACAAACTCGTCTTCGACTGGAAAGTTAACGCCTCTCTGGCTATTGGCGTTTTCTTGGGACGTCGGATCCAGTGCTTGTGCTAGGGGCAAAGTGGTCTTGTCCTCTACTGTACTTTGACGAATGGAAGGCAAACCCAGTGAACTAAGATCGGTCAGGCTTTCGTCTTCCATGACAAAGGCATTGGGGCCTGCTGAGAAATGAATAGTCCTGTACTCCTGTTCCTCCTCTGTGATCAGGCCTCCTGACGCAGCTTGTTGCAGTCCTCCATTGTAAAGGGCGTATCCGTTGTTTGCTTCGTCTGCCTGTGCTTGAGTAAGGGGGATGGCGTTGTAGGGGACAAGATTAAAATACGGTAGGTTCCCAAAAGCAGGAATGTTCATGACCACTCCGTTTGATGAGGGGCTGGCTTGGAGTAATGCTCCCAAAGCGGCCGAAAGCCATGTTTGAAAATCTTCATCAGAGGTAAGGATTTGTGGGTTTGAGGCACCACTTACGGCGTAGCCTAATACGTCGTTGGCTCCCAACCAAAAGCTAAAAAACGTCCCGCCGTCAGCCAAGGCTCCAGCAGCATCTCCGATGATCGTGGACTGGCCGGGATTACTGGCAAACCGGGCATAGAGCGGAGAATAAGCAGGGTTTTGGGCACTCGCAGGACCACCGGCCAGTGGTGTGAGCGCTTGGCCAAGAGTGATGCCTGGTACGCCAAAGTTATTCAAGGCAGTCTTGTCACCGGTATAGGGAGTAGGGAGGTCTCCTGGGCCAATAGGAGCAGGGGCGATGGCGCCAGTCTCAGGGTTGGTCGTTAGGATAAGTCGCCCCAAAGGTCCGTTGTCTCCCATGGCAAAAAATCCATTTTCAGAATCTATATCCGGTACATTGAAGGCTCCGCCGCCAGCCCCCTCGAGCTGTCCAGCCAAAATCACGGCAAAGGAGTTGTCTTGTGCCCTGTCATAAAGTGCTCCGTCCATCAGGCCAGCGGTAAGGGAGTTCCCTACGGCAACGTACTTGGAAAAATCTGCATTCCCCGCCTCTGGTTCATTGGTGGGCAGTGCCGGGAAATCGTACTGGCAAGCGCTTAACAACAGGCCTGCCATTAATATATAGGTGGGTTTATATAATAGCTTCATGGTCATGGGGTTTAATTGAGAAGTTCGTCAAAGGTGATGCTTACATAATAAATGGCGCCGATGGAAGGTCCTCCAAAATTGAGGAAATAGCGCTCGTTAAGGATGTTGGATCCACCAAGCTTGATGATGGATTTCCAGTCTTTGACCTTGTAGTTTATCTGTGCATCGATGGTGCCTACCTGCGGTACTTCCCCGGCAGCAAAAGAGGATTCCCAGCGAAAAGCCGTTTGGTATCTGTAGGTGACATTGAACCCTAATTTTTCAGTCAATTTTCTATTGGCAAAGATAAGGTTAAACTTATGTTCTGGAGTATTGAAGTCCGAGAGGAAGCCTTCTTCTATATCCGTCAATAGCTTATTATAATTGTAATTGCCGCTGAAAGTATAGTTTTTAGGCAGGTTGTAGGTGATTCCGATGGCGGCACCATTGGCTTTTACGCTATTGCCTACCAGATTGGTATAAGTCTGGAACGTGTTCTCTTGGCCAGGAGTGGTGACAGGAGTCAATAAAGATGGTGCATTGACCGCATTGATGGCCGCTTGGTCGCTGTTTATCGGGTTAGGGTAGACTGGTCCGGGGGCTTTCCTGACAGCGGTTTGTGTGATGAAATCATTGTAGATATTATAGTAATAAGCGAAGTCTATCAAGAGTCTATTGTCGGCAAGCAAGCCCTTGTAGCCGACCTCGAAGGATTTGACCTGCTCAGGTCTCAGGTCTGGAAGGTCGTTGACAGGAACGAGCTCTGCAGTAGCTTCCGGGGGTACGGGGCTCAGTCCTTCACCTACTTTGGCGATATAATTGTTTACTGAGGCCAAGGAAAAGGCATTTTCGAAGATTTGATATTTTTCACGATAATAGGGCAGTCCACCAAGTAATCTAGCAGAGACCACATTCAGGTCAATATGCTGTCCTTGGGTGGTCGGCATTCTGAAACCTGTTTGATATGAAAAACGGATGTTGCTGTTTCCTTGGGTAAATACGGCAGCAAAACGGGGGTTGAACTGTCCCTTGAAATTTTCATTTTTGTCAAAACGGATGGAGGCCATAAGTTTAAGCTTGTCATCCAGGACTTTTTTGGCCCCTTGGGCAAAGGCACCGTACTCCGAAATAGTGATGTCATTACCTGCTACATCAGCGAAGATGGTCCCATTTGAGCGCAGTTCATAGAGTCGGTAACTGGCACCAGCCTGCAGGTCCATGAAGTCAACTTCATTTTTGAAATTGTACTGTCCTTCAGCCATGTACATTCTAGACCGGTCATTGAAGAGAGAACCTTCCGGGATATAGTCAGATTTGATCTGTTCAGATGTTGAGTTGAATTCCTCCGAACCGGGTAGGAAGCGTCCTTGGTCTGCGACTCCCCGGGCAGCTTGGTGGGCGGCAGCTTGCTGTTCGGTAGTGCCCTGTGTGCCGGGGGCTACACCTTGCTGGGCGAGTGCTCCCATATAGGCCAAGGTGTATTCTCCAAACCAAGTGGAATTGTCCTTCCAAGTATCGTTAATGCGTACACCTGTAAGGTCTGCAATGAATGATTTGCCTGAATTTTCCCGTGTAGTATATCCCCGTAGGAAAAAATTATCTCCAGTCAATTCCAATTTGTGTTGCGAGATTTCAAATTCAGAAAGGGAGTACCGTTGGGATCCTGTGTAAACAGAAGTGCCAGAACCATAGTTTAAGGTGTAGGAGAGTTCCAAAAAGTCATTGATTCGATAGTGCAGGGCGCCGTTAAATTTGTAAGCAGCAGCGCCGTAATCTACGAGGTTGGACTCTTCGTATCCCGTTCTGGAGACCACTTGGTCAGGAATACTGGGGAGATAGCCGTCTATGCCCAATGCCGCTGCATTTTGTTGAATTGTACTTACGTTGCGTAGTAGCCCAATATTATTGGACACTTCATCGCCAAAGATATGTACTCGATTGGCGCCAGGGTTAAAGGGCAAGTCGCCTTGACTTCTGGCGTTGAGGTCGGTCATATCCGTGCCGTACCAGTCTTTTGCCCGCATAAATGACCCGTTGAGCTTAAATGCCCACTTATTGTTGAAGGCCTTGGCATAACGGATGGCCCCTTCGTACATCGGTTGGGCGCTTTGAGGTTCTCCTTCACGTCCATTGATATGGTTGAAGCCTTGTTTGTAAAAAGCGCTCAGGCCTTGGTAATCAAATGGGTTTTTGCTGTTGACCAGAAGGATGCCATTGAAGGCATTGGGGCCATACAGGGCAGAAGAAGCACCTGGGATAAATTCTATCCTCTCCACGTCGAGTTCAGAAGGCCCATTCAAGTTGCTGATGGGGAAGTTCAGTGCTGGCGCTTGGGTATCCATGCCATCGGTAAGCTGTACAAAACGGGTGTTGCCAGTGGAATTAAACCCTCGCGCATTGATGATTTGGAAATTGATGGAAGATGTGGTGACATCTACTCCTTTGAGGTTGGCGATGGCCTTGTAATAGCTATCGCTTGCCGTCTCTCTGATGCTGAGGATGTCCATTTGTTCGATGGAAACTGGCGAAGTAAGGATGCTTTCTTCCACCCTGGAAGCAGAGACGACCACTTCTTGTCCTAGCAAGGTCTGTTCTTCCAATTGTATTGCCAGGTCAACGGTTTTTGCGGAGTTGACATGGATTTCCTGACTGGTGTATCCAACCATGGACACCACCAATGTAAGGGGTGGAGCCTGTTGGACTTCTAAGTGGAAATTACCGTCCAGGTCTGTGACGGTACCAACTACTTTTCCTTTGACAAGGATATTTACGCCGATGAGGGTCTCTTGGGTGCCTGCATCTTTTACGGTGCCTTGGATTGTCGTGGATTCTTGGGCCATGGCCATGGTTCCTCCGATTTGGCACAGTGCAAAAAATAAAACCACCTGCAAAGAGATCCATTTAGGTAGTGCTTTCTTCATGTTATTATTGGGTTTGTTTCGCTAATTGCTTTTAGCCATCTAAAAGACTAATCGCCTAGTTAATATAAGGTAAAAAATTAATTATACCGGGTGTGTATGGGATAATTTTAGGGTTAAAGGTGATGATTTAATATAAGGAGGACACAAAAAAGGCAGTCAATGTGTTCATTGGCTGCCTTTTGTGAAAAGCTGAAAGTGACTTTTTTACGCTTACTTTGCTTTATTATTTTCTTCATTGACATGCTTCACCAAGCGGTCACAGAGTTCCTTGATTTCTTCGGACATATATTCATCACCAGTGCTGTTAAGGATGGTCTGTCCCATGCCTCCCAAAATATCGATATAAAACCGCTTCATTTCAACCACAGACATATCATCTGTCCATAGGTCTATTCTCAAAGTGCTGTGATTAAGGTTGTCCCAAACATTTAGGCTGATGCTTTTGGTTTCTTCTGCACCTTCACTTTCCTTGTCGGTAGCGTCCCATGTTATGGTTTTTGGCAGGCTCTTTTCGTCTAAGTCAATGGTGAACTTTATCTCAGAATTTTTCATGTGCTCATTCAATTTTAAAGTGCAAAACTACAAAACAATGTTTGGAGTTCCTTTTAAAAGAGGTATAAAACTAAATTTCTATATTTGCTTACTATGAAGAGACTTGATAAAGTACTGATAGTTGGTTTTTTAGCCCAGTTTGTGGTGGTAGGGTCTGCCCTTGCCCAGGCAGATAAAATTGTGGGGGAATGGAGGACCACCGATCAAAAAGCCAAAGTAAAGATCACCAAGGAAAAGACCGGCTATGCGGGAAGGATCGTTTGGCTTAAGTCCGTGCAAGACGGGAATTCGACACCCCTGGATGCTGATAACAAAGATCCAGCACTAAGGGACCGGCCTATTTTGGGAATCAATATCATCGAGGGACTACAGTATGATGAAGGGGAATGGAATGAAGGGGAACTGTATGATCCAGAAAGTGGAAAGACGTACGATTGCCTAGCAAGGTTTGAAGAAGATGAGGATCAGCTTGAGATCAGGGGATACTTGGGTATGCCCACTTTTGGCAGGTCAGTTTTCTGGGAGCGGGTTGAGCATAAGTGATTCAGGCCTTCCAAAATCGGGTCTAGGAATGCCTAAGATGCCATTAAGTTCTTCAGGAGCGAAGCAATCTTTATATATGGAATCGCGGGGGATGAAAAGAACTGATCGCCAATGCTGGATAGTTATAATTGGTCGATCAGTTCTATCGCTTATAGTTCATGGAATTATTTTACGCTTTTTTCCAGCAGAGCTTCCAGCTGTTCCAACGTCTGTGTCAACCCTTCTTGCATGCCCATCTGCACGACTACTTCAAGGTCTTCCAGTGAGCTGTAACTGATCAGGATGTCCACCTCAGTGGTGTCTGCTGAATTGCTGAAGTTGACTTTCCAATTTCCTTGGGGGAGATCCGGGTTGGGTTTTCCGTTTTCGTCACAGAAATAGTCCGCCGCCGTATAGTGTTCCAAACGCTGGATACGCTGAAAATCAAATCGGCTCCAGTGCTCTTCACCTTCAGGGCTGATCATGGCAAAGAGCCAATTGCCTCCTTCGGAAAAGTCCATGTGCTTGGTTTTTGCCTTGTAGGGTTCAGGGGCAAACCATTGGTCCAATAATTCGCTTTTGGTAAAGCAGTCCCATACTTGTTGGCGGGCCGCAGCAAATTCCTTTTTGATCGTCATGGTGTTGGCTTCTTTGTTTACAATGAAGTCAAATGCGAGTTTTGTTTTCATGGTTTTTTATGGTTGAGTTTAGCAATAAGATTATCCAATTGTCCAAAGCGGCATTCCCAGATTTTTCTAAACTGCTCCAGCCATTGGTCGATTTCTTTCATTTTGTCCACTTTAATTTCATAGAAGACTTCCCTGCCTTTTTGGTTGGAATCAATCAACTCACATTCTTGAAGTACTTGAAGGTGCTTGGAGATGGTAGGCCGAGCAGCTTCGAAGTTTTCGGCAATTGATCCGGCTGTCATGGTCTGAGCGGCAAGAAGCAGCAGTATTGCCCTTCGGGTGGGGTCAGCTATAGCTTGGAAAGGATCGCGTCTGAGTTTCATTTTAGTTCAATGAGAATTAATGTAGCCATTTGACTACTAATATAAGTGTAGTTATTTGGCTACGCAAATTATTGTGCTAATTATAGATGATATTGGTAAAAAGTACTAGGATAATAATCAACGAGATCTCTAGCAAGGAGTAGTAAGTCACCGTTTGATGTTGGTCCAAAATTTGATTATACGCTTTCTTGCCAGTAGTTTTTATTTCTCGCGGAACGCACAGAAAACCCAGAATGAAACAACGCTTTTCTGAGGTTTCTGTGAGCACCTATTTTATATCTCTGTGATTACTGGTATCATTGCGGATATACATAATCCAAAAAAATCATAGCGATATAGATTAGTGAAATTACCGATATTATTTGACGGTTTTTATGGGAAATTGTCAGGGCAAACGGATGTAATATATTGGGTTTAGTGTAGGCATAGCAATCATCCATGCCGCTGGCACTCAAGTATTGAAAGTAGTTTTCCGGTCTTTTTCATTTAGTTTTCTGATCACTTTGGCGGGATTGCCCACGGCCAGTGTATCTGCTGGAATATCCTTGGTGACTACTGCTCCTGCACCAATGACCGCTCGGTCGCCGATGGTCACTCCGGGACAGATGGTGACATGGCCACCGATCCAGCATTCTTCGCCTATGGTGACGGGGCGACAGTCTTCCCATTCTCTTCTTTCTTCGACTTGGAGAGGATGTCTGGCGGTATAGATATGTACGCCTGGCGCCAGGAGGGTCTTTCTGCCAATGGTCACTTTTGCCCCGTCCAAAATGACAGCGTCAAAGTTGATGAATACACCGTCCCCGGCATGGATGTTTTGACCATAATCGCAGTGAAATGGAGGCTCTAGGTGAAGGTTTTTGGCAGAATTGGGGCATAGTTCGTTGATGGTGTCCTGAAAATTGTCGGTATAGTATTCCGTGACATTGAGCTTGTGCAGGATGCGTTTGACATTTTTTCTGATAGCGATCATTTGCTCACAATGCGCATCATAAGGCTCTCCGGCCATCATTTTTTCCATTTCTGTTTTCATGGTATCCAAAGGTGTAAGGTTGAACCCGGTTTATGCATTAGGAATCGTGATGAGGTTTGAAACTACAAGAAAATCAGGCTGTTTGGAGATTGAGGCATAGCACCGCTATGGTGAAATCGAAAACAGCAGCGAAGCGACTGATTTTGAAGTAGGTTCATACCGCAATAGATAGGCTAATGCATATTCCGGGTTGAATGTGTATGGGTAAGTGTCAAAATTAGGGGGTATATAATATTGGTCGAAAAACACAAAGGTTTCACCAGTGGGTGTAAAGATCCCATCTATACGTACAGGGTATATGGATTACGGAATTTGCCCTATTGTGCACTATGAACCTAATGTGGTTATCAAATAAGTTAGCTACGTTAATTTCTCAACGACTTAGATTCCGGGTTTAAGGTAGGGAAATCGCTATTAAACTATTAATAAAGAGATGTCAGCCTGAGCGGAGTCGAAGGCTAGACGTTGGACCTCGACTCTACCTGGTGGAGGATAGACAGGTCCGCTCGGTCTGACTCTTTTTGCCTGAATTAAATAACTTTATGGGGATAAAAGCGATTTCCCTAGGGTTTAAGGCTCGCGGAGTATTTTTTCCATTTTTTTGCCTTTGGCGAGTTCATCCACTAGTTTGTCCAGGTACCGTAATTGCTGTGTCAGTGGATTTTCGATTTCCTCTACACGGTAGCCACAGATGAGGCCTTTGATCATGTGGGCATTTGGATGTATGGTGGCTTGAGAGAAGAATTCTTTAAAGGTGCTTTTTTCATTTATCAACCGATTAATATCTTGATCGTTAAAACCCGTTAGCCAGGTGATGACTTGGTGCAGTTCCTCTTTGGTTCTGCCTTTTTTCTCCACTTTGGTAAGGTAATGGGGGTAAACCGAGGCAAAAGTCATCTTTGCAATGCGTTCGTTTTGTTTTTCAGAGGTTTGCATAAAAAAGAACTTATTGGTGAAAACATTTTGAATAAGTAAATTATCATCAAATATAATTCCATTTTTTGATTGTATACAACCCTGTTAGGGACTCCGTGTTGTAGGGGGGATGGTCCGTTGTTACTATCGATAGAGACGATTGGTTGAGATGAATTGCAGTGACTCAGTCCAACGCGCTTCCAAGCTGTTAGAGCCGTTATGGGGTTTTTAGGGCAAAACCATGGAAAGAGGAACAATATCCTGGACCAAAACTGCTAAAGGAACGTATGTTTAAAGAATAAAAGAAAATGGGTATCTTTCCAGTAATATAGGTGCAACGAAATCAACTATGCGAAAATTTTTGTTTGGAGTTTTGATCGGGCTTTTGGCCATTGGTGCCTATCGCTGGATTGCTGGAGGAATTGAACAGAAAAACACGTTGGAAGAGAGCAGTAGCCTGATCCAGCAAGAGGTAGAAAATGTCAGCAAGCTGATCGTGACAGAGGGGGATTTTTCCCAAGTGTATAATTATAAGCAGTCAGAAGGTATTTTCGGTAATCTCTGGATCACTGAAAAAAAAGCCCTGGTGGTGGTCAATGCTGATGTGCAGATCGCCTATGACCTGACCAAAGTGAAATTTCAGATAGATGAGGAAAACAAAACACTATATATTGAAGAGGTTCCTGAAGCTGAGGTGAAAATTTTCCCGGATTATAAATATTATGATGCCGAAGGCGATTATCTCAACCCTTTTGATGCTGATGATATAAACACGATAAAGTCGAGGGTCAATGCTTCTATTCGCCGAAAAGTGGACAGTTCTGACCTTGAAAAAAACGCCAATCGCCGTTTGATAGCCGAACTTGCTCGCTTTTATGTCCTTACCAATTCCTTAGGATGGAAACTTGTCTATGAGGAAAAGGAAGTGTTGAGTGAAGGGGATTTTGAGTTAAAAGAGCTGCACTAAATGTGTCGTTGCACTTTCTTAAAGTGGTTTGTCTGATGACCCTAATAGCAATGGGAGTGATGTGGGGGTTCTTTTTCGATATTTTTATTACTAATAACCAATAGGTTGGGGTGAAGGAAAGAATATTTTTTGGCTGGGTTTTGTATTGTAAAATTAACCCTCTATATTTGCATCACCTTACAGAAAGGCAAGGAAATAAAAATAAAATGGTCCGTTCGTCTAGGGGTTAGGACGCATCCCTTTCACGGATGAAACACGGGTTCGATTCCCGTACGGACTACCATTTTAGATTTGCCTTTTTTGTTTTATGGTCCGTTCGTCTAGGGGTTAGGACGCATCCCTTTCACGGATGAAACACGGGTTCGATTCCCGTACGGACTACTGACAAAGTGATGTTTTCATCATTTCTGATTGCTTATAGCATGATGAATTTTTGTTTTATGGTTGTTAGTGGTTAAAGTGAATGGAAAAGCCTCGTTACAATGTACGAGGCTTTTTTTATGTTCCCAAATTTATTTGTGCCAATCCCGGATCAAGCGGAAACGTAGGGGGGAGCTGATGGAACGCTGATGACGCAGATAACTATGATTGGCGCTGATTTTTTTTAAAACTGTAAAAGCCAATTTGTATAAATAGCGCTTTATTCCAATAATCAATTGGGCGAAGCAGTTTTAAGAAAGTGCGTCGAAAATCCCTCCAGACAGATGGCTTGATCTTGATCCCACTTTCCCTATGGTGCCCTCATATGCGCCTAAACCCAAGTAGTCCCTCAACTTTTCTCTTGACCCAACGTACTGTTCAAGTGGATTTTGAAATGGCAATTGCTGGTCACAACTTATTCCAACCACTGATCTAAGAATTGATGAATTGTTTGTGGATATATCCTTAAATTTTGGCTTTCATTTTAAGAATATTAAAATTTTCTAAAAAAGCCCTATTATAAATGAATAGATTAAGAGTTGTATTGTTGCTGCTGCTGATAAATGTAGGAGCATACGCCCAACAGAAAAGCCCCCTTAAACATGAAGATTATGACCGATGGGAATCGATATCCTCTACCAGCGTCAGCCCTGATGGCAGGTGGGTAGGTTTTGAAATCAACCCACAAGATGGTGACGGTCGCTTAAAGGTCTCCCGTCATGATGGTGCGGGTGCCGATTTTTCGATTGCAAGGGGCGATCACTATGCTTTTTCCCATGACAGCCATTGGGTTGTAGGAAAGATCCTTCCCGAAAAGGATACTGTCCGCATGCTCAAACTAAAGGAGAAAAAGGACAAGGACATGCCAAAAGACAGCCTGTTTATTCTTTCTCTAGATGATGGAGACTTGGAAAAGCTCTCACGTGTAAAATCCTATAAAGTCCCCGAAAAAGAAGGTAACTGGCTTGCAGTGCATTTTGAAAAGGAGGAAAAGGAGGAAGAGAAAAATGAGGAAGTAGAAAAAGACAGCACAGATATGGAGGCGTCCAAAAAGAAAGAACAGCCCAAAACGGATGGGACGCTTTTGCAAGTGAGAAATTTCGATGGTTCCATTACCTATGAAATCCAGCGGGTGGCCCAATACGGTTTTTCCGAAAAGGGCGAGTACCTCTATTTCGTCCAATCGGAAGAAGACACTTTGGACAATGCGGCAATCGGTCTGCTGGAATTGGAAGCAGGGAAGCGAACCGTTGTTGACACGGGAATGACCAAGTACACAGATGTGGCTATTTCGAAAGATCTTAAACATTTCGCCTATTTGGCTTCTGATGATTCCGCAAAGGCAGAGAAGCCCTATTACCAATTGTTTTTGCACAGGATCGGTAAGGAAGGCAGTGAGCCAATTGTTACCAAAGATACGGAAGGGCTTTTGGCAGAAGGTAAAGTAGCTAAAAGTGGCCACTTGAAGTTTTCGGAAAATGGAAACAGGTTGTTTTTCGGTGTCAATGAAGATTACAAGACCTACGCTTACGAAGATGATACGACCATTCTCGATGAGGAGCGTGTATCGCTTGATATCTGGAGCTGGAAGGATGATGAAATCCAGCCGATGCAATTGGAAGATAAGGAAAAAGAAGCCAATAAATCGTTTCTGGCCGTATATGACCTTAAGGACAATACAGTCGTGCAGCTTGGTGATCGAGCGGTGGACAAGGTCAATCTAGACAAAGACGCCAAATATGATGTAGTCATCGCTACAGATGACAGTCCTTATCGGATCAACTACAGTTGGGACATCCAGATCGGTAGGGATATTTACTTGATCGATGTGGAGACCGGTGATAAAAAAAGGATCGTCAAAAATGCCAAAGGTTATCCGAGCCTTTCTCCTGCGGCGATGTATGTGAATTGGTACAGTTATCCAGATAGTGCTTGGTTGGCGTATGACATTGCACAAGAGAAAACCATTAACCTGACAGCAGGTATTGAAGATGATTTCTATGATCAGCTCCACGACAGTCCCAGCATGCCACGATCCTATGGAGCGGCCGGGTGGACTGAGGATGACAAGTCGTTTATCGTTTACTCCCGCTACGATATTTGGAAAATAGACCCAAGTGGCAAAAAAGCTCCCGTAAACATCACCAAAGGATCCGGAAGCGCACAACAGACCAGCTTCCGAAGGGAAGTGCTGGATAGGGAAGAGGAATTTATTGATCCCAAGGCTCCATTGATCTTGTATGCGTTCAATGAGCGAAACAAGAAGAGCGGGTACTATAAAGGAGACATTAACGGGGACAAAATTCCTGAAGAATTGGTGTTTACCGATCATCGCTATTATGGCTTGGAGAAAGCCAAGGAGGCTGATGAAGTCATCGTGAGAAGATCCACTTTTCAGGAATATCCGGACGTTTATGCTTCGGATTTAAATATGGACAACCTGAAGCAGCTTTCTCATGCCAACCCTCAACAAAAGGAAATCAACTGGGGGACAGTGGAGCTGACTGAGTACATGACACTGAAAGGAGACAGCTTGCAGGGAATGATCTACAAACCGGAGGACTTTGACCCAAATAAAAAATATCCTTTGATGGTATATTTTTATGAACGAAGGTCTGACAGTTTTCACAATTATATCAGTCCGGCCCCAAGTGCTTCGATAATTAACATTTCCTACTTTGTGAGCAATGGCTACGTGGTTTTCGTGCCGGACATCAAATACGATATCGGCCATCCCGGTAAGAGTGCCTATGACTGTGTGGTGCCAGGAGTGATGTCCGTAGTGGAAAAAGGCTATGTGGATACTGACAATATGGCCATCCAAGGACAAAGCTGGGGAGGCTACCAAGTGGCTTACCTCATCACGCAGACGGACATGTTCAAGGCAGCAGGTGCCGGAGCTCCAGTGGCCAATATGACTTCTGCATATGGAGGAATTCGCTGGGGATCTGGCATGAGCAGGATGTTTCAGTACGAACAGACCCAGTCCAGGATAGGAGGGACGCTCTGGGAAAAGCCGATGGAATACATCGAAAATTCCCCGTTGTTCTATGCCGATCAGGTCAATACCCCAGTGCTGATCATGCACAATGACAAGGATGGGGCCGTACCATGGTACCAGGGCATAGAGTTTTTCATGTCCCTGAAGCGGAACAGGACACCTGCTTGGCTGTTGGTTTATAATGGTGAAGACCACAACCTTCGCAAAAGGAAAAATAGAAAGGACTTGTCCATCCGTCTAAGCCAGTTCTTTGACCACTATCTCAAGGGAGCCCCTGCGCCGCTATGGATGACAGAAGGACTGCCCGCAGTGGAAAAAGGACGTACACTGAAATACGAGCTATCAGAGGAATAACATGCTCTTGGCCTGTGAAACTTTAAAGAGAGCCATTGATACATAGATGATCAGCAAAGCCATCCATGTATCAATGGCTTTTTTTCTTACTGGTGAAAATGTCATTTTTTATTTCACCGTTACTTAAAATTGGTATTTTGATATTAAATTGTGATTTTTAATTAGTATATGTTTTAATATTTTGATTTTTTCCTGTTTATTAAAAAAATGAATTGTTGCAAACAGTTTTTTTATTCTCATAAATAATAGCAATCCTGATTCAGGAACAGCTGTTGACATAAGTAGGATAAATGGGAGAAAAATGGCATCAACTGGAACAACTAATTTAGTAATTGAATTACAAGAAGCCATGGATAGGTTTCCAAACGTTCGAGAAAATTTCGGTCCTAATTTTAAGCACAAATATTCAAAAGAGAATGATTCTTGGAATTATAAGCATCCCGTAGGTGGTCATTCAGATCACATTCATTTCTCAGTAAGATAGAAATATAATGAAATTATTTATTGTTATTATTTTGACAAGCGCATGTCTGTTAAGCTGCAAAGCACAATCTTCCGTAGTTCAGAATATTTCTGATGAATTAACCTTGAATTATGTCCTGTCCAATATCGATAAGGTGGATTACTCCTTTTATGGTCTCTATGAGCGTAGTTTCTTTGTAAGTGTCTATACTATTTTTGATACGAAGGCTACACCAGAAGGCTCTTTTGAAGGCCATGATAATGTCCTTTCCAGTATTTTGGTATCGGTAAAGCCTGATGGAGATTATTATACCGAAAGCGATCTCTATAAAATAGAAGGCTTGTTAGATCCTAAGGTGCTGGGCATTGCGGAAACTGCCTTTCCAGAATTTGAGCTATCGGTAGAGCATGGAGGGGCTGACGAAAGGAAAGTGGTAAAGTATAAGCTTCAATTCAAAGAGAATTGAGTAATAACATGCTCTTGGCTTGTGAAACTTTAAAGCGAGCCATTGATACATAGATGATCAGCAAAGTCATCCATGTATCAATGGCTTTTTTTCTTACTGGTGAAAATGTCATTTTTTATTTCACTGTTACTTAAAATTGGTATTTTTGGTATTAAGTCTTTATTTTTTACAATTTACATTTTAATATTTTGATAATTTATTTTTATTAAATAATAAATTGTTTGCAAGCAGTTTTTTATTCTCACAATTGTCAGACCCTTTACTAATAATCAAACTGTTAGAAATTGGCTTAACGGTCAAACTTACCAACAACAAATTGAGTTTGGATTGGATATTTTATATAAAGCAAAAAACGGATTACCATTACATGAAACATGATATTTTAGAAAAATATATTGCGGCTGCTCAACAATATGAGTCGGGCACACTAATTGGTAACAGAAATCAGACTAATAAAGCTTATAAGAAGTTAAATGCTTTTTTTAAAGAGCTAAAAGCCAGTAACCAATTAGATAAGTTATTGGTTCTTACGGGACATGAAAACTGTGGGGTGAAAATGTGGGCAGCAACTCATATTCTGCCCGTAAACGAAGAAACCGGACTAAGAGTTCTTGACGAATTAGCATCAAACCTCCAAGGCGGTCTCTTTGGGTTTGATGCTAAGATGACAATTCAGGAATGGAAGAAAGGAAATCTCACCTATTTAACTGAATAGGCAACAAAGACAATGAAATGTGATAATAGAGGGGGGCTTTAGCGGTTCGTGGCATACGAGAATTACCTCCTTTTATAATTCAAAATGCCCAATGGGAATTGTCAATACAGGTGACAAAACTTTTGGGCAATGGGTAGCAGGAAAAAGCTTCCAGAAACAAATGGAATGGGGGTTGAAAATTATGCAACAAATGAAATAAACATGGTGATTAAACAAAAATTAAGTGATTCTGAAGAAATCCTTATAAAAAGATTCATAGATACAATCGTAGAAAGGGAGAAGTATGTAAATGTTAACCCTAAAAGGGCTAATAAGCTTTTTGATGAAATACATTCTATTTTCAAGGAGCTGAGAAAAAAAAAACAACTTAAAAGATTGGAACCTTTAATGGAGCATAATAATAACTCAGTGGTTAATTTTGCCGCTAAATATTATCTCATTGTTGACGAAAAAAAGGCAATAAATAAACTGAAAGAACTAGCGAAATCTGGCGGAATGATTGCTTTTGAGATTAACATTTTGATTGATCAGTGGAAGAAGGGAGAAGTAACATTCAATTATTGATATGAAACTATCAGAAAAAAACAGGAGAATACTTCTCGATTATTTGAACGGACAAATAGACGATTATTCCAGACAGCAGACGGAATCTTTCCTTTCGTCCATTTCAGCAGTAAAACCCTATGGGGAAGCCGAGATCAAGGCCTATCAGGCAATGCAGGAAAATGTGGAGGGCAGTAGGCTTTTATTGGAAAGGCTTCTGCAACTAAATGCAAGAGAATTGTTCTTTGATTTTTTTTGCATTATTGACGGTGTGGGAGACCCAGAAGATAAAGACTGGAGTGGTGTTCTTCTGATGGACAAGCCGGATGATTTCGACGAACATGTAGAATTCCTACATGATGAATTTTGATTTGCTTATCCATGAAATGAGTTCAATATCAGATATTATGATTATACGTTTTTATGCCAGTAGGCGAATAAATATAAAGTGATAGTTAGTGTCATTGGTTTCATGATACGGATAAATGGTAGTTACTTGTGTCAGGACAAAAAGTTTTGACGCTATGAACATACTAAAATTTATGAACGTTTCCCCGATGAAGACAGCTGTGCGGTCTATTTGCGTGAACGGCGTGAACAGAAGGGTTATATCCCGTTTATTAATTTATATGGGGATGTATCTTCGATCAAAAAGGAGCTTGAAGACGGGATAGAAACTGTTGTTTTCTTAATCAAAAAAAGGAAGCCAATTTTGGCTTCCTTTTTCTTTCTAAATCAATATTAGAGGTTTATCAATTATCCCGATTTATGCATTAGGAATCGTCATAGATAAGCTAATGCATATTCTGGGATTATACTTTTTCCTTGTCCACCAGTTGGCTTAACTGCTCCGCCACGGCTGCTTGGAGGCTTTCGACTTTGGTGAGGTCGGTGTCCCAGAAATTGATGTTTTTAAGCACTTCGTTTGCCACTTGGTCGACGTCATCGCTTTCCCAGATCGTCTTGAAGTAATTGACGATTTCTTCATCATCCTGTACCGGGGTGGCTTCGCCATTATAGCTTCCTTTATAGAAAACGATCAGGGCAGCCAGCGAGCGTACCAGGTTTGGTGGCAACTGGCCTTTTCGGTCCACATATTCCAAAAGAGAAGGCAATACCCTTACCTTAAACTTGGATATGGAGTTCAGGGCGATGCTACTCAAAAGGTGCTTTACAAATGGATTCTTGAAGCGGTCCATCACGTCATTGGCAAATTGCTCCAGTTCTTCCTTAGGGAGATCCAGCGTAGGGATGATTTCACCTTGGATGGTTTCGTTCAGGAATGGCCCAATGACCGGATCTTCCACGGATTCCCTTACCGTTCTCAGGCCATGAAGATAAGCAACGGGTACCAGTGAGGTATGTGCGCCGTTTAGGATCCTTACCTTTCTGGTCCTGTACGGAGATTGGTCTTTGACAAATTTCACGTCCAGCCCTGCTTCCTCTGCGGGAAATTCTGCTTTGACCGCATCTGGTCCTTCGATCACCCACAGGTGGAAAGGTTCCGCTTTTACCACCAAGTTGTCCTCGAAGCCAATGTTTTCTTGGATCTCCTTGATGGTCTCTTTTGGAAACCCGGGGACGATACGGTCCACTAGCGTGTTGGAGAAGGTATTGGCCTCATTGATCCATTGGATAAAGCCATTGGGTAGCTGCCATAGGGCTGCATATTGAAGGATGATCTCTTTTAGCTTGGCCCCGTTTTTATCGATCAGTTCACAAGGAATGATGTGAAGCCCTTTGGAGTTATCCCCGTTAAAGATGTCAAAACGGCTGTAGAGTAGAGCGGTCAGTTTGCCAGGGAAGGAGCTGGGAAGTTTTTCCCTGTCATCGTCTTGTGGATTATAAGCGATCCCTGCTTCAGTGGTGTTGGACACGACAAATCTCAAGTCTGGATTTTCAGCTAGCTTTAGGTACGCTTCATAGCTTTCATAGGGGTTGACGACTCCTCTGACACAAGTGATCAGGCGGGTTTCCTCTTTGGCTTCGCCTTGTTGGATACCGCTGAGTTGTACATGATAGAGCCCTTCTTGGTCATTGATCATTTTGCCCAGACCATGCTGGATAGGCTGTACCAACTGCACGTCGCCGTTAAAGTCGGTTTTTTCGTTCATGGTATCGATGATCCAGTCCACAAAGCCTCTTAAAAAGTTGCCTTCCCCAAACTGGAGAACTTTGACGGGCCTTTCTGTAAGCCCTTCTACATGTTGTCTGTTGAGTGTTTTCATGTGTTTATCGTAAATTTCTATTGTTCAAACTCAAAGTAATTTTTGGCATTGTGATAGCAAATATCACTGACGATCTTGCCGAGCCATTTCTCATCAGCAGGTAGTTCGCCATTTTCGACATCTTTACCGATCAAGTTACAAAGCGTTCTTCTAAAATACTCGTGTCTTGGAAAAGAAAGAAAACTTCTGGAGTCAGTAAGCATTCCCACAAAACAGCTTAACAGTCCCATATTGGAAAGCGCATTCATCTGTTTTTCCATGCCATCTTTTTGGTCCAGAAACCACCAACCCGAGCCAAACTGCACTTTGCCACGGATAGAACCATCGTTGAAGTTGCCGATCATGGTCGCCAATACTTCATTGTCACGAGGATTAAGGTTATAGAGGATTGTCTTGGTCAGCTGGTCTGTGCTGTCCAGTTGGTTGAGATACTTGGCGATGGCTTCTGCCTGGGAGAAGTCACCAATAGAGTCAAACCCTGTGTCTGGGCCCAAAATGCGGAGCATCCTTTCATTGGTGTTTCTAAGGGCACCCAAGTGATATTGCTGTGTCCACCCTTTGGTGTGGTACATGTGGCTTAGGTGCAGTAAGGTTTCAAACTTGAAATATTGGATTTCCTCTACAGTGAGAGGTTTTTGTTCGGATAGTTTTTTGAACAGTTCTTCAGCACTGTATTGACCCATTTCGAAGAAATAAAGCTGCTCTAAGCCATGGTCCGATAGTCTGCCGCCATGGTCATGGAAAAAGGCTATTCGATTCTCCAAGGCCGCCAATAAGTCACCGTATTTATTGATGGATACTCCACTGACTTCTTGGAGCTTTTCCAAATAAGCCATGTAGTCGGCAGGGTTTTCGACCGCATATGCCTTGTCAGGTCTGAAAGCCGGAAAGAGGTTAGGCTTGGTACCGTCGTTTTTGGCCTTTACATGGTATTCTAAACTATCGATAGGATCGTCCGTGGAGCAAACCGTTTCCACATTCATTTGACTGAGAAGACCTTGTGTATGGTGAGATGGTTGCTGGAGCAAATCGGTAGCCCTCTGATAAATATCATCGGCCGTTTCAGGGCCGAGAAGCTCCTCGATGCCAAAGTACCTTTTTAGCTCTAGATGTGTCCAGTGATAAAGTGGGTTTCTGAGAGTATAAGGAACCGTTGTGGCCCATTTTTGGAATTTCTCCTGGTCGGTGGATGCTTTGCCGGTAATGTATTTCTCGTCTATGCCCAGCGTTCTCATTGCACGCCATTTATAGTGATCCCCAGCGAGCCAAATTTCCGTCAAGTTTTTAAATTTCCTGTTTTCGGCAATGTCCTTTGGAGACAAATGGCAGTGGTAATCTATAATAGGTAGTGCTTTGGCGTAGTCATGATAAAGCAGCTGGGCAAATTCACTCTGCAATAGAAAGTCATCTGATAGGAATTTGTCTTTGGCACCATGCAATCGATTGCTCAATTCATTCAACATATACGTTTGTTGTTTTGTAATTTCAAAAGATCAAAATTATTTATCCATTTGGTTGTTTTACTTTCCGGGCAGAGGATTCTCTGATGATGAGCTCAGGCTTGAGCACGGTTTTTTGCGGAACGTATCTTTTTGGATCTGTCTTGAGCAGTTCAAAGAACAGTTCAGCAGCGACATTTCCCATCGGTATACTGACTTGGTCTACCGTAGTCAATGAAGGAGTGGTAAAAGAGGTAAAGGGTTCATTTCCAAATCCTGCCAATCCTACTTGCTCCGGCACATCGATGCCTTTTTCTTTTAGCATCTGTAATGCCCCCATGGCAGCATAGTCACTGGAAGAAAAGATGGCATCAAAATCTAATTTTTTCTCCAACATTTTCAAGACCGATTTTTGACCATCTTCCAATTGCATATTACTTTCTATCACCAGTTTTTTGTCAAAAGGAATGCCATTGTCACGAAGAGCATCTGTATAGCCTCTCAGTCTTTCGCTGTAAATATTTATTTTTTTTGGATTGGTGAAGTGGGCAATCTTTTCGTAGCCATTTTCAATCAAGTGCTCCACGGTTTTGTAAGCTCCCAAGTAGTCATCAATGACCACCTGATTGACCTCTACCTGATCAGTAATCCGGTCAAAAAGCACCAATGGGATGCTCTTTTCAACGATGCGTTCCAGATGATCAAAGTCCTCGGTGTTTTTTCCGATGGACATGATGACGCCATCTACCCGAGCACTGAGAAGGGTGTCTACTATTTGTACTTCCTGCTCGAAATTTTCATAAGATTGACTTATGATCACTTTATAGTTGAGTTGATTGGCGATTTCTTCTATCCCTCTTACCACAGAAGAAAAGAAGTTCCGGTTTACGGTGGGGACAATAATTCCAATCAATCGACTTCGGCCATTTCTCAATGCCGCAGCGATATTGTTAGGTTGATAGTTAATGTCTTTTGCCGCTTTGGTAACCAGCTTTTTGGTGGCATCACTTATCCTCGGATGATTGTTCAGTGCCCGGGAAACAGTGCTGGCAGTAATGCCCAACTTTGATGCTATATCATGTATCGTCGCCTTCTTTCTCTTATTCATTGATTTTTCAAACTGGTTGCCAAAACTTCAAATGTAAGATATTTCTATCAATTTTGCGGCAATTGCCCCTTTTGGGAACCTATCGCGAAGTTTGGCATTTAATGATCATAATGGGTTACTGTTATGTACCGCATTCATAGTTGAATATTATGTAATCGGTTGCGCAATATACTTTATTTATTGGTTGATAGCCAAAAATTACCTCAGGTATTTTTTTAATTTATTATGATATTTGTAAAATATAATAATGCATTATCCTGCTATTACCTTATTATAAAATTATTTCATGACTTATTTGCTGCTAAATTTTAATGTATCAAAAAAAATAATTAACTATGCAATCGATTGCTCATTATTGTGAAGGTGTAGCAGAAAGAGGGAGAACGAAAATAGTGGGCACCTAAGAATTTTGTATAGAATATAATTAGTTTAGGGTTAATGATGTGAAATGTCCCCTTCGCTTGAGGGGGACTTTTCAACGATCCTCTTTAAAACTTAACCTTTTAATTCAAAATTTCAATTGACGATTAAACCCCAAAATGATGAAAAACCAAAGAAATAGAATTAACTCCTACATAGTCCATTTTTTTAAGTTGTTGTTTAATTATCCAACAGCAACAAGAGAGCTCGTTCCGGTAAAAGCTCAGCACAATAACTTTAACCCGGAATATGCATTAGCCTATCTACGCCACGGCGCACAGGTGTTGCGACCTGAAACTGCTTCAAAATCAGTCGTTTCACATTAGTTTTCGGCATAACCGTAGCGGTGCTACGCTAATGCCTCCAAACTAACTGATTTTCTTGCAATTTCAGCTCTCACTACGATTCCTAACGCATAATCCGGGTTTAATCGTTTTTACTGATTCGATTAATAATATCCGTAACGAAGTCATTGTTTTCTAATCCAAGCCGATAATCTAACCTTTTGTTCTATGTTTAAGCTCAATCAAAATCTACTGCGTATACTGGTAGTATTTGCAGCCATTATATTTGCCTCTTGCTCCCCTAATCAATCTTCCAAAACAGAAGGGAGTGTCCAGAATACGGAAGAACAACAGCCATATTCTACCTGGATGGCTGATTCAGAAATCAAAAGAAATCCGGAAGGCTGGACGTTAGACTTTAATGAAAAGCCAAAATGGGAATATACCCATGGATTGGTCATGACTGCCATGGAAGAAGTGTACGGAGAGACAGGTGATCAAAAATACCTCGATTATATAGTGAATTTCGCAGACTTTATGGTCGAAAAAGATGGTACAATCAAGACCTATAAGAAAAGTGACTATAACATCGACCGGGTCAATGGAGGCCGTTTTCTGATTGGGCTGTATGAGGAGACGAAGGTGGAGAAGTATAAACTGGCCATCCAAGAGCTGCGTGATCAGATGCGTGAGCACCCGAGGACTTCAGAAGGAGGGTTTTGGCACAAAAAGCGCTATCCACATCAAATGTGGTTGGATGGACTGTACATGGGATCCCCTTTTCTGGCACGTTATGCGGCGACATTTGATGAGCCCGCATTATTTGACGATGTAGCCAATCAGATTTACCTGATGGACAAGTATGGCTACAGTGAGGAAACAGGCCTGTATCACCATGCTTGGGACGAGAGCAAAGAACAAAAGTGGGCCGACCCCGAGACGGGTCTTTCTACGAACTATTGGGGAAGAAGCATCGGGTGGTTTAGCATGGCCGTCGTCGACGTCCTTGACTACCTTCCGGAAGATCACCCAAAAAGGGACATGATCGTCGGAGTAGCCCGGAAAATTGCGGCCGGGATCATCCGGTACCAAGATGATACAGGTGTTTGGTACCAAGTGGTGGACCAAGGGGATCGAGAAGGAAACTACCTGGAATCTTCTTGCTCGAGCATGTTTACTTATTTCCTATTGAAGGGTGTAAGCAAGGGATACCTTGATCAAAAGTACCTGGCTTATGGGCAGAAAGCTTATCAAGGTCTTTTGGACGAATTTATCAGGGAAGATGCTGACGGTGGTATCAGTATTACCAATGTATGTGCAGTAGCTGGACTGGGAGGAGATCCTTACCGTGATGGTTCATACGAATATTATATTGGAGAGCCCCAAAGAGACAATGATCCCAAAGCTGTAGGGCCTTTTATTTTGGCTTCTTTGCAAAATGAAGCATTAAAATGAGCAGTGTTAGGGAATATTTATTAATTTCCATGCTTTAAACGAACAATAGACCGCAATTCTTACAGCATGCCAACTAAAGAAATAACCTATATAAAGTATACAATTCTCCTTTTCTTTTGCTTAACAGCCTCTTTTTTGCAGGCACAGGAATATGATATTACAGTAGCCAAAGACGGATCTGGTGATTATGTAAGCATCCAAGAGGCATTTAACAGTATCCCTGATTTCAGGAAATCAATAACCCGAATATTTCTGGAACCGGGAACGTATAAGGAGAAATTGACCTTAGCCTCTTCGAAGACCAATGTACACTTGATTGGGAACGATGCATCTAAAACGATCATTACCTATGATGATTATGCCTCAAAGAAAAATAAGTTCGGAGAAGAATTGGGTACCACAGGCTCCAGCTCTTTCTTTGTATTTGGAGATGGGTTTGTGGCAAAGAATATCACTTTCGAGAACTCATCCGGTCCAGTAGGACAAGCGGTAGCGGTCAGGGTGGATGGCGATAAGGTGATTTTTGAAAATTGTAGGTTTTTAGGCTACCAAGATACACTTTATCCGCATGGAAAAGATAGCCGACAGTACTATAAAAACTGCTATATCGAAGGAACGACGGATTTTATCTTTGGATGGTCCACGGCCGTTTTTGAAGGCTGCGAGATTTTTTCCAAAGACGGGGGGAGCTACATTACAGCGGCTTCTACAGATAAAAAGAGCCTGCATGGATTTGTATTTATCAAGTGCAAGCTCACAAGTGACGCCCCTGATAAAAGTGTTTACCTAGGGAGGCCTTGGAGAGATTATGCCCAGACGATATTTATCAGTTGTGAAATGGGGAGCCATATCAAACCGGAAGGTTGGCACAATTGGGAGAAGCCCTCGGCCGAAGAAAACAGTTTTTATGCTGAGTTTAGGTCCTACGGTCCTGGAGCTGCTCCTGATGATAGGGTTATGTGGTCTTGGCAGCTTACGCCCGATATTGCAAAAGCCTATACTGTACAAAATGTTTTGGGAGGAGAAGATGACTGGAACCCAATTCATGTCCTTCAAGGTGAAAGTGAAGATCAATGAAATATGGGACATGGAGATGTTTTGTGTTGCTCTAGTTTTGGAGTAGGAGTTGATATAAGGACAGAATAGTATTTACACGTGATTTTACAGTTACAAGCCCCTAGTATGATTAGACCAATGAAGTAACTGAACAATCAAAAATAATCCATTCATGAAATTATTTAGACCATTATTGGCCGGATTAGCTTTCGGTATAGGGACTACTGTGTCTGTTTTTGCGCAGGATAGCGGCCCTTCAGCAGTATGGGTGGCAGACCAAGGGGATGGCACCTATATCAATCCCATCATCCACGCAGATTATTCAGATCCGGACCTTTGCCGGGTCGGAGGTGATTTTTACATGACTGCCTCGAGCTTTAATGTGGCTCCTGGTCTCCCGATTTTGCACTCCAGAGATTTGGTGAATTGGGAGTTGGTGGGCCATGCACTGGATCGTCAGGTTCCATTGGACCATTTTAGCAAGCCCCAGCACGGCGATGGTGTTTGGGCACCAGCCTTCAGGTATCATGAAGGGGAGTACTACATTTATTGGGGTGACCCTGACTTTGGGATCTATATGGTAAAGACGAAAGATCCTGCTGGCGAATGGGAAGAACCCGTTTTGGTAGAAGCAGGAAAAGGATTGATCGATCCTTGTCCTCTGTGGGATGAAGATGGCAATGCTTATTTGTCACATGCTTTTGCAGGAAGCCGGGCGGGGATCAAAAGTGTCTTGGTCGTAAAACCCCTAAGTGCTGATGGGACCAAAACCACTGGGGCTGGTAAAATTGTCTTCGATGGCCACGAGGACCAACCTACCGTGGAAGGAACTAAATTTTATAAGCGTAACGGCTATTATTATATTTTCGCGCCTGCAGGTGGTGTGTCGACAGGATGGCAACTGATTCTTAGATCAAAGAATCCTTATGGACCCTATGAACAGCACATTTCACTCGAACAGGGAGAGACAGACATCAATGGCCCCCACCAAGGTGGCTGGGTGAGTCTCGAAAGCGGTGAGGACTGGTTTGTCCACTTTCAGGATAAGGAGGCTTACGGCAGGATCGTCCACATGCAGCCGATGACATGGGAAAATGACTGGCCCACCATGGGAGAAGACAAAGATGGTGACGGTACCGGAGAGCCTGTGATGCGTTATAAGAAGCCTGATGTGGGCAAAAGTTACCCTGTCGCAACAGTAGATGATTCGGATGAATTTGAAGGAAATGATATCGGACTGCAATGGCAGTGGCATGCCAACCCCAAGGCAACCTGGGCATTTGCCAATCCCGCCAAAGGGATGCTCCGACTGTACACTGACCAACTTCCTGAAGGTGCTGAAAACCTTTGGGCAGCATCCAACTTACTTTTGCAGAAGTTCCCTGCTGAAGAGTTTACCACAACGACCGAATTGACATTCCACCCGAACGAAAAACTCCAAAATGAAAAGGTAGGTTTTATCGTCATGGGAATGAGCTACGCCTACCTGGCCTTAGAGAGCGAAGAGGATGGGGTTTATTTGAAATACGTGGAATGTGATGATGCAGAGCATGGAAAACCGGAAAAGGAGACCATCATTAAGAAGGTATCCGATCAGACGGTGCAGTTAAGGGTGAGAGTAGCAGAAGGAGCCATTTGCCAATTTTCCTTCAGTGAGGATGGTGAGACGTTTACCGACATTGATGATACTTTTACCGCTGTACCCGGAAAATGGATAGGGGCTAAAGTGGGGCTTTTTGCTATCAGGGATGAGAAAATTAACGATTCAGGATACGCGGATGTGGACTGGTTTAGGTTTTCGAAGTGATTTTGGGAACTGAAAGATTGTAAAATTGGAGAATAGTTGGTTCAGCGCTAAGTGACAGTGAGGGGCGCTATAAGTGAGTTACCCTGACCGATGTCGAAGGGTTGCCTACCAATGACATCAATGAAACTAATCAACTAAAAAGACATGAGTTTTCCACGCTAATTTGCGGCATTTGACAAGGAACATTAAACCCATCAATTATGAAGAAAAACTATATAAACATACTACTGATCACGGCGCTGGCATTATGGAGCGGCTGGAGCCATGCCAGGCAGATAGTCCCTGTGGATCCGAGTATCTATGAAGGAGTGGAAATCGACATGCCTAAAGTGGAGCTTCCATCTTTTCCAGACCGAACAGTTAATATCATGGATTTTGGAGCGAAGGGAGATGGTATAGTGAAAAATACCGATGCTTTTGCCAAGGCCATCGACGAAATAGCACAGGCTGGTGGCGGAAAGGTAGTCGTTCCCAGAGGGATTTGGCTTACTGGCCCCATCACACTTAAGAGCAACACCAACCTGCACCTTGAAGATGGAGCATTGGTGCTCTTCAGCAGGGATTTTGATGATTATCCATTGGTCAAGACCAGCTTTGAAGGCTTGAACACGGTTCGGTGCATTTCGCCAATCAATGCCCTTGAAGCTGAAAATATCGCCATTACCGGTACTGGAGTAATCGATGGAAACGGGGATGCTTGGCGGCCAGTGAAAAAAGGCAAAATGACTGCAGGACAGTGGGATAAGCTGCTTAAGTCGGGTGGCGTACTTTCTGACGATGAGAAAATGTGGTTTCCTACTGCCAAGTCCAAAAAAGGGCACACAAGCAGCACCAACTTTAATGTCCCTGATTTGATCAGCGAAGATGAACTGGCTTCCGTAAAGGATTTTTTGCGCCCTGTGATGGTCAGCTTGGTAAAGTGCGATAAAGTGCTTTTGGATGGACCGACCTTTCAGAATTCCCCAGCATGGAACATCCATCCATTGATGAGCGAAAATGTGGTCATTCGAAACCTCAATGTTCGTAACCCGTGGTACAGCCAAAATGGCGATGGGCTGGACCTGGAATCTTGTAAGAATGCCCTGATTTATAATAACACGTTTGATGTGGGGGATGATGCGATCTGCTTTAAATCCGGCAAGAACCAAGACGGACGGGACAGGGGAATGCCTACAGAAAATGTCATTGTGAAAAACAATACGGTTTACCATGCCCATGGAGGATTTGTGGTGGGCAGTGAGATGTCAGGTGGTGTGAAGAACGTACATGTATCCCATTGTACCTTCATCGGTACAGATGTGGGCTTACGGTTTAAAAGCACCCGCGGAAGAGGAGGAGTAGTGGAGAATATTCACATTTCTGATATTGATATGATCAACATTCCTACAGATGCGATCCGTTTTAACATGTTTTATGGTGGAAATTCACCCGTGCTTGAAGAGGACCAGGATGCAGAAGATGAAGCAAGGGATGAAACGATCGTACCCGTAACGGAAGAAACACCGGTTTTTAGGGATATTTTTATGAAAAACATTACCGTGACAGGTTCTAAAACCGCTGCATTTTTTATGGGATTGCCAGAAAAGAGTTTGGAAAATGTACGCCTTGAAGATGCACTGCTGGAAGCCGAAAACGGCATTACGGTGATTGATACCGATGGATTGGTCTTAAAAAATGTACAAGTGAAAGCCAAGAAAACTGCTGCATTGACCATTTACAACAGCCAGAATGTCAAGGTCAGTGGATTTGCCTTTGACGAAAACGGAAAGACACCTGTAAGGATTTTAGGAGAACTTTCGGAAGCAATCCAGCTTGACAAAGCGGATTTTTCCACCATAAATGAACAAGTATCAACAGGTACTAAAGTACCTACCAACGCACTAAAAGTTAACTAAGGATGAACAATAAAATCGGATTTATACTCTCTTTTGTGGCTATTGCTGGCCTGCTCTTGTCCTTTGTACCAAAGAACCACGAGATCACCATTTTTATGATTGGCGATAGCACGATGGCCAATAAGCCTTATACTGGCCACAATCCGGAAAAGGGTTGGGGGCAAGTCTTTGGGCTGTATTTTAAAGAAGGGGTTCGGGTAGAAAACCACGCCCTGAATGGAAGAAGTACCAAGAGTTTTAGGGACGAGGGGCATTGGGATAAGGTATTTCAGTCGATACATCCGGGAGATTATGTGATTATCGAGTTTGGTCATAATGACCAAAAATCGAAATCCCCAGAACGGTATGCAGCTCCCGATACAGGTTATAGGGATAATTTGATCCGCTATATCGAAGAGACGTATGAAAAAGGAGGTAAGCCTGTCTTGGCCACGCCAATTTCCAGAAGGAGCTATGAAAATGGCACCTTGGTGGATACCCATGGTCGATACTCCGAAGTGGTAAGAGAAGTGGCTGAAGAATATAATATCCCACTTTTTGATTTGCATAAAAAGACCGTGGAAGTAATAGAGCAGTTTGGAGAGGAAAAATCCAAGGAACTCTTCCTGCATTACAGGCCTGGGGATTATGAACGGTTTGAGGATGGAAAAGAAGACAATACCCACCTCAGCCCAACGGGAGCGTTCAAAGTATGTGACCTTGCAGTAGCTGAACTAAAAAGGGAGCTGCCCGAGTTGGTGATGTTTCTGAAGGATTAGGTAGTAAGAGTTGAGCAAAGGGCAGGGAAGAAGTAGTGAGTCTTGAGTATTGAGACGTGAGATATGAGTCTTGAGTCAATCCTCCCCTTTTAGGGGAGGTTAGGTGGGGTTATTTTGGAGCAAAGAGAAACACAATAGGATTTTAGTAAATGACTAGCGATTACAATAATTGACAATGAAATCTAATAATTAATCTGGACAACACTAATAAGGGACGTACAAAATGACTTATCGAATTGTGTTTACCACTATAAAAAAATAACGATGTTCTATTTAAGATCGGTTTGGGTTGTATGTTGTTTGTGTTGGATTGTCACTTCTGTACAGGCCCAGCACGTGAATTCGTATCCCAAAGATGGTAAAGTGCGTGACCTCAAGGGGAAAGTCCAAGAGGATATTGTGGTCGCTAAGGACGGTACTGGGGATTTTTTGTATATCGCTGATGCACTGGAAGCCATTAGGGTTTACTTGCCTAAACCCATTACCGTTTACATCAAAGAGGGTGTTTACAAAGAAAAACTGGAGATCCCCGGCACCATTACCAATGTGACATTTAAAGGTGATGGACCAGACAAAACCATCATCACTTATGATGACCATACCGGTAAAAACTACATGGACACCTTTGATTCCTATACATTGCTGGTATGGGGGAATAGCCTGAGGTTTCAGGACCTGACCATTCAGAATACTGCGGGATCGGTGGGACAGGCGGTGGCACTTCATGCAGAGGGAGACCGTTTGGTGTTCGAAAACTGCCATTTTATAGGAGGCCAAGACACCATGTTTGCCTCAGGTGAAAATAGCCGACAATATTATAAAGACTGCTATATCGAGGGGACGACTGATTTTATCTTTGGGTCGGCTACAGCCCTGTTTGATAATTGTGAAATTCATGCCAAGTCAAATTCCTACATAACAGCCGCTTCTACTCCAGAATGGGTGGATTACGGATATGTATTTAAGGATTGTCGGTTAACTGCCGCAGAGGGGGTGGATAGGGTTTTCTTGGGCAGGCCATGGCGGGATTATGCCAAAACGGTGTTCATCAATTGTCAAATGGGAGACCATATCCTGCCTGAAGGCTGGAATGATTGGGGACGGCCACAAGTGAAACAGACGATATTTTATGCAGAGTTTGGCTCTGAAGGCAAAGGAGCCAATAAGGCAGAACGAGTAGAGTGGGCGCATCAGCTTACAGAAGAGGAAGCAACACAGTACACCCTTGAGCATATCTTTGCAGGACAAACATCCCAAACCAATGCCTATGGTTTTCCTTGGTACGGCTATCAAATAGACAGTTCATTTAACCTTGAAGATGCTTACCAAAAGCATAAAGAGTATTTTCCTGCTATAGAGCCTGTTAGGGATGTCTCTGTGGATGGTGTTTTGGAGAAGAATATTAGCTATAAGGACCTAGGTTACAGAAGCCTAAAGATGGATGTTTTTTACCCTGAGCACAGTAAAAAAGACAAACTTCCGGGCATTCTCATGGTGCATGGTGGCGGATGGCGGTCTGGCGATCGCTCCTTACAGGCACCATTGGCCAGAGCATTGGCCAAGAAAGGCTATGTAACGGCGGTGATGGATTACAGGCTTTCATTGGAAGCTCCTTATCCGGCAGGTGTCCATGACGTAAAAGACGCTATCAAATGGTTAAAATCCCATGCTGAAGATTACGGTCTTGATACCAATCGTGTGGCCATTTCGGGTGGATCAGCGGGCGGACAGCTTGCCGCCTTGGTCGCGATGACCAACGGAAGAGGGGAGTATGAATCTCCTTCTTCTGACCAAGCGGCTTCTGCTAGTGTACATGCGCTGATCGATATGGATGGGGTCTTGGCATTTCACCATCCAGCGTCTTCCGAAGGGACTGTAGCCGCGCAGTGGTTGGGCGGGACATATGAAGAAGTCCCTGATATTTGGGAGGAAGCATCTGCCTTGCACCAAGTAGGTGAAGGCGCTGTCCCTACGCTATTTTTGAACAGTCAATACCCTCGGTTCCATGCTGGGCAAGACGATATGATCCATAAACTGGATCAATTGGGAGTGTATAGTGAAGTACACGGTTTTGAGGATAGCCCCCATCCTTTTTGGCTTTTTGAGCCATGGTTTGACGAGTCAGTTAATAAAGTGGATCAATTTTTAAAGAAACTGTGGTGAGAAGTTATTGCCACTTTTGCAAAGTCGTCTCTATGAAAAGTAATCGATTGCATGATTATAAATCGTTTCAGCTAGCGGTTTTGTACTTAGTATAATTTGATTTTGAGCAATAATTCAAAAAATTAATTTGTATACTATTATATCTCCATAATTAATAAGTGTAAAAATTACTTGTAATTGAGAAAAATAATAATTAAAATGCAATCGATTGCGCAATGTTAAAGTAATTGAGCATTGTAAGAGTCAATTAGATTAATAAACCCTTAATTAAAAACCAATGAAAACTCCCTCAATCCTTCTCCATCCGGAGTAAGAAATAGTTGCTGTTATTCGATTATTCAGGCTGTGGCTTTATAAGTGTATGCTCAGGGTATTTTTCCCATGAGCTTAAGGCAATATTTATTAACTAAACCCAATTAATATCGAAATGATGTTTACCAAAAAACTATCGGGCTATGCCCGGTGCATCTCAATGCTCTTGATGCTGATGGTAATCGGTGTGGTGGACCTACAGGCCCAAGCACTGGAAATTACCGGCGTAGTCAGGAGTTCTGAAGGTGAGACCATTCCTGGTGTCACCGTATTGCTCAAAGGAACAGGAACGGGCACCAGTACCGACTTGGAAGGTGCCTATAAGCTGACCGTAAATGATCCAAATGGCACCTTGATTTTCTCCTCCATTGGCATGATCAAGCAGGAAATCCCCATCGATGGCAGGTCCACAGTGGATGTGACCATGGAGATGGATGTGGCCCAATTGGACATGGTCGAAGTGGTGGATTATGGCTATGGAACGGTAAAAAAGACCGACATGACCGGATCCGTGGCGTCTATGTCCGGCAAAGAGCTGGCCAAGATTCCGGTGGCAAGTGCTGCCCAAGCGATTACCGGAAGACTTCCGGGTGTGCGGGTAATGACCACCGATGGTTCACCTGGCGCGGATGTGGTCATCCGTGTGAGGGGCGGTGGGTCAGTGACTCAGGACAATGCTCCGCTCTATGTAGTGGATGGGTTTATTGTCGGCAGTATACGCGATATTCCTCCGACAGACATTGAAGCCATTACCGTTTTGAAAGATGCTGCGGCTACGGCTATTTATGGTGCGCAAGCAGCCAACGGGGTGATCGTGGTCACTACCAAAACACCCAAAGCGGGCAAGACAAGTATTTCCTATAACAACTTCTTCCAATGGAAAAGCCTTCCGGCGGACAGAAGGTATAATGTATTGGATTCTTATGAATTTGCACTTGCCAATTATGAATACGCCAAACTCCAGTCCAATGCGGCGGTGAGAAATTTTGAGAAGTTTTATGGTGTCTATGACGACTTGGAACTATACAAGCAAAAGCCAAGTACCGATTGGCAAGATGAGCTTTTTGGAGATCCTAAGCTAAGCCAATACCATAACTTGAGCATTAGCGGAGGTACGGAAAAGACCAAGTTTATGCTCAGCCTTACCAACAATACCGATGAAGGCCTGATGCTCAATTCTGGTTACGAAAGGAATGTAATCAACTTTAAGTTGAAACATGAGTTGGCAGAAAAGCTGACCATGGACATAGGAGCTAGGGTGACCCATACAGTAATCGATGGAGCAGGTACCTCAGGGAATGCCCAGATTAACATTGAAGACGCTATCCAAACACGTCCTACCAATGGTATTGCCGATGAGTTGGACATTGATATGAACCAAATCAACTCGGAAGATGATTTTCAATCCTTCTTACTTAGTCTTGTAAGCCCGGTGGAGTTAGCCAAACAAGATTGGAGAAAGCGTACCGAATATGATTATGTATTCAACGCGGGGCTGACATGGGAAATAATCGACGACCTGAACTTCAAGTCCACCTTTAATGGTTCCAGAGACTTTAGGGAAGATTTGAGATTCTATGGTCCTTTGACCGGTGAATCCTTCAATAATGGTAACAATATGCCACTGGGCCAAAGGGACGATAGGTCTAGCTTTTCTTACCGGTGGCTAAACAGTGTTTCCTATAAATTTGACAATTTGGGCGATGACCACGCACTGGACTTTCTAGTTGGGCAGGAGGTTTATTCTTCAGGAGGAAAAAGAAATTTCCTTCGTGCAGAAGATTTCAGGTTGTCCATTACCCCAGAGGAATTGTTTGCCAATATGACCTTTGGTCGTGCAGACCGTCATGAAACGGAAGACTATACCAATTCAAATCGTTTTTCACTTTTTGGTAGAGCCAATTACCAATTTATGGGGAAATACCTCTTTACCGCTACCGTAAGGTCGGATGCGTCCAGTAAGTTTGCCAAAGACAATAGGGTAGGTGTATTCCCAGCGGTGGCCATAGGATGGAAAATATCTGAGGAAGACTTCTTGAAGGCCTCTTCTTGGGTAGATGAATTAAAGCTACGTTTAAGCTGGGGTGAGACGGGTAATGACCGGATAGAGACCACCGCTACACAGTTTCTGTTCAGCGCGTCCACTAACAGAGGCCCTGGTTTTGGCAATACCGATAATGTGTATTACGAACCATCCAGCAGCACACTTTATAATCCAGACCTGAAGTGGGAAACGACCATTACCAAAAACATTGGTTTGGACTTTACGCTATTCAAGGCAAAAGTAGAAGGTAGCTTGGACTTTTATAGAAATGTCACACGGGACCTGTTATTGCAATCTGCGATTCCTCCAAATACTGGTTTCTCTACCCAATGGAACAATGTGGGCAGCACCTCTAACCAAGGGGTGGAACTGGGGATCAATGCCTTTATTATCGACAAACCGGATTTTTCCCTTTCTGTAAACTTCAATACAGGGCTTAACCAAGCGAGAGTAGAGGAGCTGGATGGCACCAATGAGCGATTCTTCCAGTCCAACTGGGCCAGTACCGACTTGAACAATATCAATGACTTTTACCTTCGCGTAGGAGGCAAGATAGGAGATGTCTATGGCTATGTGACGGACGGATACTATACCGAGGATGATTTTGAAGGCTATGATGCAACAGCGGGTGAGTACATCTTGAAAGCTGACGTGCCAAACTCCACTTCTGTAGTCGGCAATACCAATATCAGACCGGGATTCTTGAAGCTGAAAGACCTCAACGACGATGGCCAAATCGATGCTGATGATAGAAAAGTCATCGGTAATACCCTTCCCAAAAACCAAGGTGGATTCGGTGTCAATGCAAGGTGGAAAGGTTTCGATGCTGCGATATTCTTCAATTATCAATTTGGAAATGATGTCTATAACACGGGCAAGATCCAATACAACCAGTTCAGAAGGGTTACTTACGGTAATATGCTGACGACCATGTCTTCTGACAACCGCTATACCTATTTGGATGTGGATGGAACGTACACAGGAACTCCCGGTGAGATCGTAACGGATCTTACACAATTAGAGGAAATGAATGCGGGAAAAAACATCTGGTCACACAATAGCTACGGTATTGCCAATGCAGTGATTCACTCTTGGGCCATTGAAGATGGGTCCTTCATCAGGTTGAACAACCTAACGGTAGGCTATTCTCTACCCACTGAGTTGATTTCTCGGATTGGACTGTCCCAGTTTAGGGTTTATGCGACAGGAAACAACTTGAAGTTGTGGACAGATTACTCTGGCTACGATCCGGAGGTAAGTACCAGCAGAAGCAGCAGCTACTCGGCTTTGACACCTGGGGTGGATTATTCTTCCTTCCCACGAAGCAGGTCTTATACAGTAGGTGTTAATGTGACATTCTAAACAGAGAACTATCATGAAAATCAAACATATAATTATAGCAGCGGCTACGGCGACATTGATGGGATCCTGTCAGGACTTCCTAGAGCCAGAATCGCTTTCTACCTTTGATCTCAATTACATTTATTCAAATGTGGATGATGCCAGAAAAGGGGTCAATGCCGTCTATTCTCATTTTGGCCAAGATGCCTTCCGGTCCAGGTTATCCAATAACATGACCGGTAATACAGATATTGAGCATTCCAGTGGATGGGGAAATAACGGTGACCGCTATCAAATTTGGGATTTGGAAGCATTGGAGAGTAACCGCGACCTCCAGATCGTGTGGACCTATGCATATCGTGCCATCCGTGATGCCAATATCGCGATAGAAGGTATGGAAGCCAGCGGCATGCTGGAGTCTACTGATGCAGCGACCGCCCAGACGATGAACCAACTTTTGGGAGAGGCTTATACGTTGAGGGCATATTGGTACAGTATGCTTACCTATTATTTCGGCGATGTGCCTTATATGATCGAAGCGCCCAAGGCTGGCCTTGATTTTAACCTTCCCAAGGAAGACCGTAATGTCATCCTTGCACAAGAGATCGAAAACCTGACCAATGTGGAAGAAAAAATGCTTTGGGCCGATCAGGTACCCAATGGCATTGAGCAGGTAAATAGAGAATATACCTTGGGGATGATTGCCCGTCTTTCACTGCAAAGAGGGGGGTATTTCTTGAATCCGGACTTGACGATGACTCGGGAAAGTGACTACCTGGACTATTATCAAATAGCTAAGGACTACTCACAAAAGCTGATCAGTCTAAAGGACCGAGAGCTTAACCCCAGCTTCCGCCAGGTTTTTATGAATCAATGTACCTTCCAGACTCCAGTAAATAACGATATGTTATTTGAAGTGCCTTTTGCTTTGGGCAATGGCGATGTAGGATGGAACATTGGTGTAAGGGTAGAGGGGGCAATACTGCTTCCCATGATTATGGTTCTGGAAATAACTACATGGCGATTCCGCCTACCTATTACCTTTCCTTTGATACGTTGGATACAAGAAGGGATGTGACGTGCTCACTTTATAAGGTGACCACGGAGTTTACCTATGAATTTGTCAATGGTGGACTGGATATCGGCCAAGGAAAATGGAGCCGTCACTTCCTGCCGACACCTCCCGGTAAATCCACTGCGAAAGGTACCGGTATCAACTGGCCGATGATGCGTTATTCAGATGTTTTATTGATGTTTGCTGAGGCTGAGAATGAGCTGAACGGACCGACAGCAGCAGCCCAGGAAGCACTGAAGCGTGTACGCAGAAGGGCCTTTGATGCCGCCCATTGGGGACAGAAAGTGGATGCCTATGTGGGGCAAGTTTCAGGAGGAAAAGATACCTTTTTCGAAGCGATTGTAGATGAGCGTGCTTGGGAATTCGGTGGAGAGATGATCCGTAAGTATGAGTTGATCCGCTGGGGGATATATTCCGATAAGATGGCCGAGACAGTGGAAGGATTAAAGGAACTGGCTGATGCGGCCTTTAACGGTACCACACAGTATCCTGATTACATGTATTGGAAAGTGAATGAAAATGGAGATTTCACCATTTTGAACCCTAATAAGCGCGTGGTCGCTCCACCAGATGATACGTGGACGCAGCAATCATTTTTGTTAGCACTTCATAGTGATGAATTTGGGTACCAAGAATGGGTGACCAAAGACTGGGAAAACTACATCAACGGTCCCCAACCGGGCGTGGTGCGGTACATTTTCCCTATTCCCACAGAGGCTATCGCCAATAGCCAAGGGACGCTAATAAACGACGGTTATGGATTTTAAGGATTGACCTCTAATGCTAAAAATGGAACCAATGAGATTAATAAAAAACAATATATATCAAAGCGTCTGTATCCTTATGCTAGGCCTGATCGTGATCAGCGGCTGTAAGGAAGATGATGAAATGTTTGAGAAAACTAGGCTTTTCAGGCCTGTGTTGATTGAGGATTTGTTTTCGGAAGAAAATACGATCATCGTCAATATGGGGAAAATGAAAGAGGCAGTATCCTATACCTTGGAGGTAAGCAGGGATTCCTTTGCTACTGCGCCAGAGTATGTGATCGAAACGGATACCAATTATGTGGAATTGAACCAAGAGCTCTTAGGACAATCCCTTTTTTGGGACATGCTCTATCAGGTGAGGGCTACTGCCCATGCCGAAGAGCAGGAGTTTGACAGTAAAATTTCTGATCTTGGAGCAGTCCGTACCCAGCGATTTCCGACGATCCTTAATGATCCGGAAAGCTATGATGTGATCGACGTGGCCGCTCATGTAACTTGGCAAACCATCGGTGCAGCCGTGACGGAAGTGAAGGCGTATAGCGCGGAAGACTTATACCTGGAAACACCATTGATCGAGCAAGAAGTATCTGCTGAGGAGCAGGAAGCTGGTGACATGATCCTTAACGGTCTAACGCCAGAAATGGAATATCAAGTGGCCATATACAGCGAGGAAGTCCTTCGAGGTTGGGTAAATTATACCACATTGCCTCAGGATATTGATCCTAGTGCACCTGGTGTAATTGACATAAGAGCAAATACCAGCCCTTCTGCAGTGTCTGACGCAGTGGCCATGGCTCCCGACGGCGCCACTATTTTAGTACAGCGCGGGGTGACCTATGATTTCCCAGAGGATAACCTGAACAAATCCATCACCATTCGTGCAGCCTATGGTTTTGGTGAGCAGAAAGCCAAACTGTATACCACAGGCAACTGGGACATTGATGATAATTCGGATATCGATCATATCCGTTTCATCGACTTGGAGCTGAGAGGGGAAGATTATGGAGGAGACTATGTCTTTAACCCGAATCGCGAAAATGTCCACGTGGGTGAATTGATCTTTGACAATTGTGAAATCGGGACTTTCCGTGGTATTATCAGGGCACGTACCAGTACAGTTATTGATAATTATATCATCAGAAACTCAGTGGTGGACAGCATTGGCGGTTATGGACTGTTTACGGTAGATACAGAAGCTACGGCCATGATCAAGAACATCAGATTGGAAAACTCCACTTTCAATAAGATCCAATTCGGGGTGACCTCCCGTAGTAACTCTGAGTCATTTGTGATCGAGAGTTGTACCTTTGCCAATTTTGTAAATGGAGGCTCCGGTTTCTTCCGCTACAGAGGGGGAGATGGCAATAATAATGTCGCCCAAGGCATTGTGATTCACAATAGTATCTTTGGCCATGGATGGGATGAAGCCATGGAAGATAACTATGCGATTAGGGGGATTTATGATGGATTGGAGGATACTAATTTTGACATAGTGAATGTCTATAGTACCAATGATTTCAGTTTCTCTAGTGGTGAAATAACTGGATTCCCTGTCGGAAACTATAATGGTGCCCAATCGGATCTTTGGGTGGATCCAGCCAATAATGACTTTAACTTCCAAGACAGAGGCTTCGCTGGCCGATATGACAGCGGTGATCCCCGGTGGAGAGCCCAGCTCTAGGAAATTCATGATTGATCAGTAACCAATAAAGGTGTGGCTGCAAAGCCGCACCTTTTCATTCCAACAAACCATGAAAATCAATTGTTTTCTATTTCAGCTTCTAGGCGCAATGCTGCTAATGACTTTTCTGCAATCCTGTAGCAGTGCCGAACCCGGTCCAGACCCAGTGGAAGAGGAGGAAGAAGAACCTTATGAGGGGCCTGAGTATGCTTTTCCAGGGGCAGAAGGATATGGGCAGTATGCTACTGGCGGGCGTGGAGGAAAGGTCTATTATGTAACCAAACTGGATGATGACAATAGCCAAGGAACGCTTCGTCATGCGCTAAACCAAAGTGGTCCACGAACCATTGTTTTCAATGTGGGAGGGACAATAGAACTAACATCCCGATTGAATATTTCCAGAGGGAATGTGACTATAGCCGGACAGTCTGCACCTGGTGGCGGAGTCACCCTTCGCAACTACCCCGTGACCATTGACGCCGATAATGTGATCATTCGGTATTTGCGGTTTCGGATGGGAGACACTGCCCAGCAGGAAGGGGATGCCTTAGGAGGACGGTTTCATAAGGACATCATCATTGACCATTGTTCCATGAGCTGGTCTACAGATGAATGTGTGTCTTTTTATGCGAATGAAAACTTTACCTTACAATGGTGCATTATCGCTGAGAGCCTCAAGACATCAGTCCACGAAAAAGGCTCTCATGGCTATGGAGGGATTTGGGGAGGAAAATACGCCTCCTTTCATCACAATCTCCTGGCGCACCATGACAGCAGAAACCCACGACTCGGAGAGGAAGCCGGTAAAGCGTTTGCCTTAACGGACCTGGTGGATCTCAGGAACAATGTGATCTATAACTGGGGTGGCAATGCGGCCTATGGTGGCGAAGCCATGAATGTCAATATCGTGAACTGTTACTACAAGCCAGGGCCTGCTACCCCATCTGGTAGCAAGCGCAACAGGATCGTGTCTATCGATAAGAATAAAAACGAAGGAACTGAGGTGTACGATATTTGGGGCAAGTTTTATATCAATGGCAATATCGTTGACGGCAGTAGCCAGGCTTCTGAGGAGAACTGGACATATGGTGTCTTTAATCAGTTCCATGGCAGTTACGGGACAGTGAGCGAAGCAGACAAAGCAGCCATGAAGATGGATCAAGCCCGTGAGATGGAGGGATTTACCGTTACTACCCACGGAGCAGAAGAGGCTTATGATTTGGTGCTGGATTATGCTGGTGCCAACCTGAAGCGGGATGAGGTAGACGCGCGTATCATTGCCAATGTCAGAAACGGGGATTATGATCATGAAGGCTCAAATGGTAGCACCAATGGCATCATCGATACCCAGAGTGATGTGGGAGGATGGCCGCTGCTGGAAGCGGGATCACCTGTCACCGATTCGGACCAAGATGGGATGCCAGACAATTGGGAGACGGCCAATGAACTGGACCCCAATGATCCTGATGATGGCAATAAAGTTAAATCAGGTACACCGTACACCTTTTTGGAAGTATACCTCAACAGCCTGATCAAGGATTTTCCAGTGAAGTAGCTAGCGTAGAAATAAAGAAATAGTGCTGTGAATAATGTTGGGCTGAATACTTTCCTAATTGTGCTGTATTGGAGTATCGACACAATTATTTAGTTTGTACAGATAACAAAACTTAATACGATCATCTTTTAAAAACTAGTGAACATGAAATTTGAACATTTTGCGATCAATGTAGCCCAGCCACGAGCGATGTCCGATTGGTATGAAAATCACGTAGGGCTTAGTGTAGTCAGCAAACAAGATTCCAGCCCATTTATGATATTTTTGGCCGATGACAGCGGTACCATAATGTTGGAGATTTATAATAATCCAAAAGCTCCTGTGCTGGACTTTAATAGCCAACACCCTTTGGTGCTTCATTTGGCCTTGGTTTCTGAAGATCCGGATGCTGACCGTGATAGGCTAGTGGCTGCAGGGGCAGAGGTGATCAGTGATGATATCTTGGATGATGGCGCTCATTTGGTCATGTTGAAGGATCCTTGGGGGCTGGCACTGCAGCTTTGTAAGCGAGCAAAACCGATGCTGAAATAAGGAATAATTATCTCCACTTATTAAGCGATGGCCAAAATAATTTTAACCAGTCGTAATTGGCTGATTTATAAAGATAAAGAAACTATGATTAACCGATTTCAATATCATTCTCTTTTCGTGATGCTGTTAGGTTTGGCCTTAATGGCTGGCTGTAAACAGGAGCAGCAAAAGGAGGAAAGTAAACAACCTAATGCTTGGGATCAGGTAGCTGAAATATTGGAAACGATCCAAGCGCCTGAATTTCCAGATCGGACTTTTTCGATTACCGATTATGGTGCCGAAGGAAATGGAGAAACCGATGCCAGCAAGGCCATTAAAGAAGCTATCGAGGCATGTGCAGAGGCAGGAGGTGGCAGAGTGCTTGTTCCGGAGGGTGATTTTGTCACAGGCCCCATTTATTTGGAAAGTAATGTGAATTTGCATTTGAAAAAGGGTGCCAGGTTGCTGTTTTCCACTGATCCTAAAGACTATTTACCACTAGTGTATACCCGATGGGAGGGAGTAGAACTGATGAATTATTCCCCGTTGGTCTATGCATTTGAAGAGGAAAATATCGCTGTCACCGGAGAAGGTGTGTTGGATGGCCAAGCGGATGAGACGAATTGGTGGCCATGGAAAGGCAAAACGCAATACGGCTACACCGCAGGGGATCCGCAGCAGGAAGATGCAGACAAGCGCCACGCGCTCTTCCAAATGGCAGAGGACAAGGTGCCCGTGGAGGAAAGGAAGTTTGGTGAGGGATTTTACCTTCGTCCGCAGTTTGTGCAGCCATACCGGTGTAAGAATGTATTGATAGAAGGAGTAAAGATCGTCAATTCACCCATGTGGATACTGAATCCAGTGCTGTGTGAGAATGTGACCATTCAGGGAGTGACGGTAGAAAGCCACGGTCCCAACTCCGATGGCTGTGATCCTGAATCGAGTAAAAATGTCCTCATAAAAGACTGCTACTTTAATACAGGAGATGATTGTATTGCCATCAAATCAGGACGTAATGCAGACGGGAGAAGGATCAATGTGCCCAGTGAGAATATCATTATCCAAGACTGCAAAATGGCCGACGGACACGGTGGTGTCGTTATCGGTAGTGAGATTTCTGGTGGTGTACGGAATGTCTTTGCGGAAGATTGTGAGATGAACAGCCCACACCTGGACAGGGCACTCCGAATTAAAACCAGCTCTATGCGAGGCGGTGTGATCGAAGATATTTACTTGAGGAATATTGATGTTGGCCAGATTGCCCAGCAAGTGATCCGTGTAAATATGTTTTATGAAGATAGCGGTGCATATGTTCCCACGGTAAGAAATATCCATGTAGAAAACATGACGGTAGAAAATGGGGGAAAAGTCGGAGTGCTATTGGAAGGCTATAAAAGCTCTCCGGTCGAGAACATAAAGCTGGAAAATGTATCGATCAAGCAGGTAAAGGAAGATTTTAAGTTCTCCAATGTGAAAAATGTGCATTTCGAAAATGTCATGATCAATGGTAAAACGGTAAGTTATGATCAGGAATAAGTTGTTCCGTTTCTGCCTGCTGATGCTGTGTATCCACTTATCATTTTTCTCCCATGGACAGGATGCTGGCCAAAGTGAAAGTGAAAAGGCATTGGCATTTCCAGGTGCAGATGGTTTTGGCAAATATACCTCAGGCGGACGTGGAGGCAAAGTCTATGTGGTCACCAATCTCCATGACGAAGGGCCAGGGAGTTTGCGCGAGGCGATCCGAAAAAAAGAGCCACGCATCATCGTGTTTGTAGTTTCTGGCAATATCAAGTTGAAATCAAGTTTGGACATTAATCACGGAGACCTTACCATTGCAGGCCAAAGTGCTCCCGGTGGAGGAATTACCCTGCAGCATTACCCTATGAAGATCAAAGGGGACAATGTCATCATCAGGTACATTCGAAGCCGGATGGGGGACGAAGAAGGCGTTCAGGATGATGCGATGAGCTCTCTGCGCAATAAGGACGTTATTATCGACCATTGTTCTTTGAGTTGGGCCACGGATGAGTGTGGTTCATTTTATGACAATGAGAATTTTACGCTCCAATGGTGCATCATCTCCGAAAGCCTCAATGCTTCTGTCCATGAAAAGGGCAACCACGGTTATGGAGGAATCTGGGGAGGAAATAAGGCTACTTTTCACCACAACCTGATCGCCAATCATGCCAGTAGGCTGCCCCGCTTCAATGGTGCCAGGACTAGTAAAGATCCGCAAAAGGAAGTGGTGGATTTCAGGAATAACGTGATCTACAATTGGAAGAGCAACAATGCTTACGGAGGGGAACAGGGGCATTATAATATGGTGGGAAACTTTTACCAACCAGGCCCGGCGACCACTTCTAATGAGGACCGGGTGATTGAACCCTATGCTCCTTATGGTCAGTTTTACTTGGCCGAAAACACCAACTCCAATGACTGCAAAGTGTCCCAGGACAATCGCCTGGGAGTAGATGGTGTGGAGGCTGCCGAAAAAGTACTGGTGGGCACTCCTTTTCCTTTTATAATGGGACAGGAAACAGAAAAAGCTTCCATCGCCTATTTACGTGTGCTAAGGAATGCTGGGGCGAGCTATAGCCGAGACCAAGTGGACAAGCGATTGCTCAAGGAGGTAAGAAAAGGTAAAAGTACGGCTGGAAAGAACCATGACGGGATCATTGACAGTCAGGATGATGTAGGAGGGTGGCCAAAGTTAACGTCCAAAAAAGCCCTAAGGACAAGGACCGAGATGGCATGCCTGATCAATGGGAGACGAAAATGGGACTGGATAGCGATGATCCATCTGATGCGTCAGGAAATCATCTTCATGAATTCTACACTAACGTGGAGGTCTATCTGAATGGTTTGGTAGAAGGGAATTGATCCATTTTGAGCAATCAGTAAACTAGTTGATGGTGTTGGACGGATGTGAATGTCAACGGCTGGTACTGGGAGGGGTAATAATTGGTATTAGCTTACATGACTTTTTCAAAATTGGACAACTCTTTTTGCAGGAGGGCATATAATCGGTAAATTGAACTAGAATATATGCTATGGAAAAAAGAGTTGACTTTTCGGAGCTTCAAGAAGTCTTGAAGCAAGTGCTTTTGCACTATCAATTTTCATCGGAGAGGGCATCACTGAGTGCCCGATTGTTTGCCCAATCCAGCTTAGATGGGGTGCCATCTCATGGGCTGAACAGGTTTTTGAGTTATTTGTCCTATATCGAAAAAGGCCTGATCGCACCCTCTGCCCAGCCCGAGGTAGAGGCTAAGTTTGGCGGCTTCGAACGCTGGAACGGTCATTTGGGACCAGGGAATCTCAATGCCCATGCAGCCATGAAAGGCGCCATTTCCATGGCCAAATCGACAGGTGTTGGCTGCGTAGCCCTGCAAAATACCAACCATTGGATGAGGGCGGGCAATTATGGCTGGCAGGCCGTGGAGGCCGGATGCATCGGTATTTGCTTCACCAATACCAAACCCAATATGCCAGGCTGGGGCGGTAGTGAGCCAAAATTGGGAAACAACCCGTTGGTGGTGGCTATCCCGCGCAAGAATGGGCCTGTTGTACTGGACACAGCGATGTCGCAGTTTGCCTACGGAAAGATGGCCATCTATGCCAAAGCTGGGAAAGAGATGCCTTATGATGCTGGATTTGACGGGGAAGGAAACCTGAGCAGGTCACCAGCGGAGATCATCCAAAGGGAATTGGCGCTACCCATTGGCTTATGGAAAGGAGCGGGACTTTCATTGGTCTTGGACATGCTGGCAATGCTACTTTCAGGTGGGCAGGCGACCTTTGAGGTGGAGGAGCAGGGTAGCGAAAGTGGTCTCTCCCAAGTTTTTTTAGCATTGAACCCCATGAATTTTGGATTGGATGCCTGGATGGACGAAAGACTGGACGAGGTAATTAATGACTTTAAGAAAAGTGGAGTTTTTAAGGAAGGTAGTGCCCTTCGCTACCCTGGTGAACACACGCTGCACGTAAGGGAAGACAATATGAAACGTGGAGTTCCGGTGGATGAAGACATCTGGAGCGAGATCAAAAATATACTTGCATGAAAAAAATCAACGATGATGAAGTGAGATGGGGGATTTTGGGAGTAGGAGACGTGTGTGAAGTGAAAAGTGCCCCAGCGATGAATTTGGTGGATAACAGTCGCTTGGCAGCGGTGATGCGGAGAAATGAGGAAAAGGTAAAGGACTATGCCAAGCGGCACCAAGTTCCCAAATGGTATACCGATGCGGATGAGCTAATCAAGGATCCTGAGGTGAATGCCATATATATTGCCACGCCACCTTATGCGCACAAGGAGCTGACCCTAAAAGCAGCGGCCGCTGGAAAGCCCGTATATGTGGAGAAACCAATGGCCAAGACCTATGCAGAATGTCAAGAAATGATTGCTGCCTGTGATAAAGCCGGAGTACCGCTATATGTGGCTTATTACCGAAGAGCGTTGCCCCATTTTCTAAAAATCAAATCCTTGATAGATGAGGGAGCCATCGGGGAGGTACGCCATGTGTCCATACAGATGAACCAAGCACCTAAGCCAGGGCTGGTAAGTAACCTTGATGATAACTGGCGGGTAAATCCGGATATCGCTGGTGGGGGTTATTTCTATGACCTAGCCTCCCATCAACTGGATTTTTTGGACTTTGCCTTGGGGCCGATCAAAACTGCCACGGGAATTAGTGCCAATCAGGCTGGGCTATATCAGGCTGAAGATATGGTCGTGGCTGCTGTTGAGTTTGAGTCGGGGGTGTTGGGAAATGGCAGCTGGTGTTTTTCCTCCAGTGATTCCGATGCGAAAGACCAAACTATTATTTATGGATCAAAAGGTAGTATAAGTTATGAAACCTTTGGAGCTGGTAATGTATCACTCAATACCGACAATGAAGGAAGGAGGTCGTTTGAATTTTCTTTACCTAAACATATACAAATGCCTTTGATTCAATTAATAGTGGGGGATTTATTAGGAACAGCTTTAAGTCCTTCTGATGGCCTCTCAGGAAGCAGGGCCAACCGCATTTTGGAAAATATTGTCGGTAAATGAGGCGCTATAGGTAAAATAGCCTATAATGATATTTTATAAGCTTAAAAACTTATAAGTATATTTTATATGTTGATAAGCTTATAAATTGGTTTTATAAGTTTAAGATACTATATTAGCAAGGCGACAAGCTCATCAAATGGAAAAAACAGCCGTCATATCCGGAGATATTGTATCATCTACCAGCTTGGTAAAAGAAGATCGGCTCATGCTAAATGACCGTTTGAAGGACCTGATCTTTTGCCTCTCCGATAAATTTGATACATACGGAAGGGTGCTAAAAGGAGATTATGTGGAGTGTGTGTGTAGAAAGCCTCATGAGGCCCTTGCGGTGGCATTGGCCATAAAGAGCTTTGTTAAATCCATCGAAGTAAGCGATGGAGAAAAAAGCAGTGACAAGAATCGCATTAAATTGTTTAAGACACATGGTATCCGATTGGCCATAGGCTATGGTGAGCTCACTACTTTTGATACGGAAAATGGTGTGATAGACGGAGAGGCCATTTACCTAGCGGGCAGAAAGATCAATGAGCAATCCGGCCGCAAGAAAAAAAGAGTGGTGATCAAACAAACCTTGTTTTTTGAATCGCATGAAGAGCTGCTAAAAGAGCAATTCGATCCTGTGATGGGACTTTTGGATGTCCTGCTGAGCAAGGCCACAGCCCGACAGTCCGAAGTGCTGTACTGGAAGTTGATGGGATTGAATGAGGATGAAATAGCCGAAAAGTTTGGCGTTAGCCAGTCGGTGATCAATCAGCACAGTACCAGTGTGGGGTGGAATGCCATAGAAGATACCGTAGCCTATTATAACCGTACCATAAAGCGACATCAACCATGAATGCAGCCCAGTTTTTTATCTTACAGTTGATTGCCCATATGTTGGCAGATTTTTATTTCCAAAACGACCGACTGGCAGCGCAGAAAAATACACATGGATTTAGGAGCCCGTTCTTGAAGTGGCATATATTGATCGTGTTTTTATTGTCTTGGGGATTGTCGTTTCAGCTGTATTTCGTCTATGGAGCCTTGGTGATAGCCCTGACCCATTATATCATTGATGGCTTGAAAGTCTACCTCAACAGGAGCAAATGGTTGGGAAATTATGCCTTTTTTATTGATCAGGTTCTGCATTTGGCAGTGATCATTGTCGTAACCGTGGCGTACGCGCTTTATCTGGGATTGCATCCTTGGTGGGAAGTTGCATTGTCTCCCCGATTACTCATGGCTATTTTTGCCTATTTGGCTTGTTTGAAACCTTCAAACATCTTTATCAAAGAAGTGTTAAAAGCCTATCAAATCAGCGTACCCGGAACGAATGACCTTCCCAATGCCGGAAAGTTGATCGGTGTATTGGAGCGTATACTTGTGCTTACTTTTATCCTGCTGGGAGAATTTCAGGCTGTTGGTTTTTTGATTGCTGCCAAGTCTATTTTAAGGTTCAAAAATGATGATATTCTGAAAGCTGAATATGTATTGATCGGTACTTTATTGAGTTTTGGTATTGCCATATTGTTGGGCACTTTCGTAGGGCTGGCATAGGGCAAAGAGCCATTCTAAAAGAATGGTAACTTCCGTAAAGATATTCAAAAAGTAGAGTTGATATAATAGGTCTTTTTCCCTAAGTTTATGTTTTGATAACCCGATAATATTTAAAATTTTATGAATCCCAAAATCGATATAGTAGGAAAAAGCACTACATGGGCATTGGTGGCCACTTGCATCATCGCTAGCATGTTTTCCTGCACTACCCAAAAGGAAGAAGGGGAGGCGACAGCCAGTAAGCGTCCCAATATCATCTTCATCATGTCCGATGACCACGCTTATCAGGCGATCAGTGCTTATAGCGATAAGCTGATCAATACGCCGAACATTGACAGAATAGCCAATGAGGGCATGCTTTTCGAAAAGGCTTTTGTGAGCAACTCGATATGTGCGCCAAGTAGGGCGGTGATCCTGACGGGGAAGCACAGCCATTTAAATGGCCTAGTGGACAATGCCGTGAAATTTGACAGTACACAGGTGACTTTCCCCAAAATCCTAAGAGAAAATGGCTACCAAACCGCCATGATAGGAAAATGGCATTTGAAGACCCAGCCTACAGGCTTTGACTACTGGAAAGTACTGCCTGGTCAAGGGCACTATTATAATCCTGAATTCCGGACGAAAGAAGGGGTGGTATTGGATTCTGGTTACGTAACGGACCTGATTACGGACTTTGCGATTGACTGGTTGGATAAGGCGAAGGGGAGCGACGAACCTTTTATGCTGATGTACCAGCACAAGGCACCCCACCGGGAGTGGCTTCCTACGGAAGAAAATTTCCGAGAATACGCCAATAAGGAATTTCCTGAGCCTGAGAGTTTGTTTGATGACTACAGCGGTCGGGGCAGTGCAGCCAAAGAAGCTGAAATGCGAATCGATACGCACATGGGCGTGACAAGTGATAACAAGATCCACCCGGATATAGCAAAAAAAATGGGGTATGAGAATTTTCTCACTTGGTATCCCCATGCTTACCACAACAACCTAGATCGCATGAGCCCATCGGAGCGTGCTGCTTGGGAAGAGGTGTACGGCCCTATGAATGAAGCGTTTGAAAAAGCCAATCTCCGTGGAGATGAGTTGACCAAATGGAAATACCAGCGTTATATGCAGGATTATTTGGCGAGTATTGAGTCGGTGGATGAAAATGTCGGCAGGTTGCTGGATTACTTGGAAGAGAATGGCTTAGCAGAAAACACCATCGTCGTATATACTTCAGATCAAGGGTTTTACCTTGGAGAGCACGGGTGGTTTGACAAGCGGTTCATGTATGAGGAATCTTTCAGGACACCTTTGATGATCAAGTGGCCTGGCGTGATCAAGGAAGGCAGCAGAAATACCGATTTGGTTCAGAATCTTGACTTTGCAGAGACTTTCTTGGATGCTGCTGGGGTGACTATTCCAAAAGAAATGCAAGGCAAAAGCATGCTTCCACTGCTGAAAGGTGAGAAAGTCGAGTGGAGAGAAGCGCTTTACTATCACTATTATGAATACCCGGGTATCCATGCCGTGAAGCGCCATAACGGCGTGCGGACTGACCGATATAAATTGATCCATTTCTATTATGATGTAGATGAATGGGAGCTGTATGACCTTGAAAAAGACCCTCAAGAAATGAACAATGTCTATGCCGATCCAGCCTATGCAGATGTAAAAGAGAAGATGCATCAAAAACTGGACGAGCTAGTCGTCCAATATAAAGATGAAGTGGTGGTACCCACTGAATAGTCGAAAATAATTAGAGCGTTTAAATCCCCTGTCAATGGAATTTGTTCAGGGGATTTTTTTATGTCCACGGATCAGCCTGTTGTAATGTGAATAATCTCGGTTTAACCCGGATTATGCATTAGGAATCGTAGTGAGAGCTGAAATTGCAAGAAAATCAGTTAGTTTGGAGGCATTAGCGTAGCACCGCTACGGTTATGCCGAAAACTAAAGTGAAACGGCTGATTTTGAAGCAGTTTCAGGTCGCAACAGATAGGCTAATGCATATTCCGGGTTTATACATACCTGCAATGACTCCAGTAATCACAGCAATAGTAAATAGGTGCTCACAGAAACCGCTGAAATCTCCGAAAAACCTCATTTCATTCTGAGTGTTCCGTGAGAAATACAACCTTGTTTTTGGCCGTTATGGTGATTTCCAAAGGAGCTTCAATACCCAAACGAAAAAATAGTGATGCTGCCAAATTTAAGGCGTTGGGAATTGCGTATTTGATTGGGATAATTATAATCCTGGTCAACATTCCATGGCCTTTTTTCCCTTTACTGCTAGGCCCTACTTTTAGGTTTTTTTAAGTTATGTCAATAAATTTTATTGACTTGTCCATACGAGTGATTTTAGGGATTTTGTGCACAATATTATAATCTTTTACCGATAGCAGTGTTTTTTTGACAGGTTTGAGGTTGGATTTGAGTAACTATGTACAAAATAATGGAGTCTTGGTTTCCGAAGAGATTCCATCCTATTTGTGTAATAGAATTTAAATGCTACAGTTGATATGAAAAAACTCTTTTGTGCACTTGTTATGTTGTGCTTATTTTCCTTGGAAGGTTTTTCCCAGGATGTGCGATTGAATGTTTACGGCTCTTATGCTTTTGCCGATAAATTTGATTCCTATTGGGATGTTGGAAACAACTACTATTATGATGGAAGAATTGAAGATGGCTTTCAGTGGGGAGGTGGTCTCGAGTATGTGGTGAATGATATGGTGGGAGTAGAAGTGCTGTACTTAAGACAAGATACCAATAGTCCAACACGCTACAGTTATTCGGGGTTTGTGGATCGACGAACAAACTTTGATTTGGGAATCAACTATATTTTAGTGGCTCCATCCCGGTATTTCCAAGCTCCCAGTGGAAACTTGGAAGGCTTTTTTGGGGTGATGGCCGGTGTGGTGATCGCCGACTTATATAATCCTGATAATGGAAATGAAAATAACGCTACCAAAATGGCCTGGGGGGTAAAAGGCGGAGGAATCCTTTGGGGTTCTGAGCGCATTGGGCTGAAGGTCCAAGCACAATTGCTGTCGGCTGTCCAGTCTGTAGGTGGTGGATTTTATTTTGGCACCGGAGGTGCTGGAGCTGGCGTAAACAGTTATTCTTCCATTTACCAATTTAGTCTCGGTGGAGGGCTGGTATTTAAGTTGAACTAATCTACCGAACATTTTTTTTCTGGAAAATTTGTACATCCAGGTATAATGAAACAGTGGACCCAATAAATAGTGTCTGGTCTTTTTAAGGCTTGACTAGTGGTAGATGGGGTAAAATGTGTTCCTGTTTTCAGAATGATAACGAAACACATAAACTACACATATCATGAAAAAGTTGATTGCAGAATTTATTGGGACTTTTTGGCTTGTATTAGGTGGCTGCGGTAGTGCTGTACTTGCTGCGGCATTTCCCGAATTGGGCATTGGGTTTGCTGGAGTGGCATTGGCCTTTGGTCTTACCGTTTTGACGATGGCCTATGCCATTGGGCATGTTTCTGGATGTCATTTGAATCCTGCCGTATCCATTGGATTATGGGCAGGGGGAAGGTTTGAGGCCAAAGATCTATTGCCTTATATCGTAGCTCAGGTGCTGGGAGGCATCGTGGCTGCTTCGGTGCTTTATGTCATTGCGTCCGATAATGCAGCGTTTGAGCTGGGAGGATTTGCTGCCAATGGATTTGGTGAGCATTCTCCAGGTGGATATGGGATGACAGCGGCATTGGTGACAGAGATCGTCATGACCTTCATTTTTCTGTTTGTCATTCTTGGTGCCACTCACTCGAAGGCTCCCCAAGGATTGGCGGGAGTGGCCATTGGATTGTGCCTTACGTTGATCCACCTGATCAGTATTCCAGTTACCAATACATCCGTAAACCCAGCAAGAAGTACCAGCCAAGCGATTTTTGTAGGAGATTGGGCATTGGGTCAGCTTTGGTTGTTTTGGGTGGCTCCGATAGTGGGAGCTATTTTGGCAGGATGGGTGTATAAGTACCTTTCTCCCGAAAAATAACCTAATAGAATACTAGCTATTATTACCCACGTCCAAAGGGCGTGGGTATTATTTTGTCCAAATGCTCGGACTTGACTATATTCGATAATCAAACCTGTCGTCGTAAATAGCTAACTCTTTTATGTCAAAACCACTAAAATTTGGGATTATCGGTACTGGTGCTATCGCTGAAAAGCATGCTTCCGCCATCAACGAACTGCATTCTACGGAATTGGTGGCAGTGTGCAGTTCATCGGCCAAAAGGGCCAAGCAAGCTGAACGGGAATTTCATGTCAAGGGCTATGATAGTTTGGAGGAATTTTTGGCACATCCTGGATTGGAAGTGGTGTGTATCTGTACCGCTAGTGGGCAGCACTTAGAGCCCACTGTAAAGGCGGCCCAAGCTGGGAAGCATGTTTTGGTAGAAAAGCCTATAGAGATCAGCATTGACAGAGCAGATGCGATGATACAGGCATGTGAACAGCATCAGGTAAAGCTTGGCGTTATTTTCCAAAACCGATTTAATGAGGGCTACCTACTGCTCCATGCAGCAGTCAAAAGTGGACAGTTGGGGAAGTTGTTGATGGGAAATGCCTACATAAAATGGTTCAGGGACAGAGAGTATTATCAAAGTAGCCACTGGAAAGGGACTTTTAGCGGTGACGGGGGAGGTGCTTTTATCAACCAAGGGATTCATACGGTGGATTTATTACTGGACATTATGGGCGAGGCAGAAAGCGTTTTTGGCAAAGTCAAGACAGCTCTTTACGACATCGAAGGAGAAGATATGGGAACGGCCCTGGTCACATTTAGAAATGGGGCCTTGGGCAATATCACAGCTGGGACAGCACTCTATCCTGGTTATCCGGAACGGTTGGAAATTTATGGTACAGAAGGCAGTGTGATGTTGGAAGGAGGTAAAATAGTCGCTTGGAACGTTAAAAATCAAGCGTCAAAAGTGGAAAACCCAACTCATGAAGCAAGTGGTGCTGCTGACCCTATGGCGATCGGTCATGCGCTTCATCTGATGCAGATCGAGGATATGGTCATGGCCATCCAAGAGAATAAACCTCCATTGGTGACGGGAGCAATAGCCAAGAAGTCCCTAGAAGTTATTTTAGGGATTTACGAAAGCTCCAAGACCGGAAATGAAATTGCTCTCTAATGATGTTTTAAAGTCCTAAACGAAGGCTTTATTCGTTACTAAGTTGTGGGATTTATGCTTATTCTGTATCCATGAGGTATAGGACCTTTTGAAGGTAATAGCCTTCGTCCATACGGATGAGCTTGTCATTTTTAAAGTAAAAGTACTTTTTATGGAACTCAGAAGTTGGAATGGTATACACCGTATAGGTCTCATTCATTTCAATGATTTCCTCATTCACATTAGTTTTTTCAAATTCTTCTTTGGTCATCCCTATATCTGCACTGATGCGGAAAACCCCACAAGAAAAGAGTATAAAAAATGGTATAGTAATAAGTAGCTTCTTCATAGTAGTGGGTAGTTCATTATTTATTTTCAGCTTGCAAAAAACATTCCTTTTTGGATTTTATTCAAAAAACTACAGCTCAAGAACCACGATAATAATAGGTAACTGTCTTGTATTTAATTAGTTGTATTGTTTTCTTTTTGCGTAAAAAGTTTCGGTGAGACCAATAGATTAAACCCGGAATATGCATTAGCCTATCTGTTGCGAGCTGAAACTGCTTCAAAATCAGCCGTTTCACTTTAGTTTGGAGGCATAACCGTAGCGGTGCTACGCTAATGCCTCCAAACTAACTGATTTTCTTGCAATTTCAGCTCTCACTACGATTCCTAATGCATAATCCGGGTTCAATGCCGTTTAGTTAGTGTGTATCTGGAAAATATGGGTTCTATATTTTTTCCTTGGGCAGTTATTTTTCTAGCTAAATTCCTAGGTGGTTTTCATCCCTTTACCTTTGTCACTTTTTTGCTTCAGGTCAAAAAAGTAACCAAAAAACCCCGCCGCTGTGCATCTATTGGCCTAAAATTAATACCTTCCCTCATGCAGGCAAACTCCTCCTTTTTAGCAGCCAACATTCTTTTTGGCCAGCATTTCGTCAAACAAGCCTGCCTTTCTGCCCACCCGCTTTTTAATTTCTTAACGCCCAATACCTGCAAGGCGGATTCAGTTAATAAGTCCCAAAAAGGTGTTGTTTCCATATGACGGCCCTTGGTATGCCTGTTTTCCAGCCGATGGTGGAGGCCGTTAAGAAAGGGAGTTGGCTCGCGTCGTGGAACAGCGAGACCCACTCACTTTTAGGCCGTAGCCATCGGGTGGAAATTAAAATGGGTGACGGATCTCGGTCGCAGGGTAAATTTATGCCCCATTTTAAAAGGCATACCACCGGCCTAGATTTTTTTCTTTCTTTTTTCATCAATGGAAAAAAGGAAAAGGATAAAATCCACCAAGATGATCAGGTTTCCCCAGCCAAAGTCAATCAAAAAAAGGACTTTTAGGTATATGAAAAGAAGGAAATCCCCTTAACTAAACGGCATTGATTCCGGGTTAAAAAGAAGTGGAGACTTAGGATACTTAATTGAACAAATAAGCCGGGGAAGCAAATACACTTCCTCCGGCGTTAAATGAGTACAGGATAAGACAGTGGATTAACCTATTTTTTCAAACCATTGATCAAACCCATTTCCAGCCCTCTTAGCTCTGCCAATCCTTTGAGTCTTCCGATTCCTGTATAGCCAGGGTTCGTGGTTTTTTTAAGATCATCGAGCATTTGATGTCCATGATCAGGACGCATAGGGAGTGACTTACCTCTTTTTGCCTGTACGTTGATGAGCTCTTTGATTACTTCGATGACCGGAACATCTCCTTCCAAGTGATTAGCTTCATGGAAGTTGCCATCGCTATCCCGCTGGGTACTGCGCAGGTGGATGAAGTGGATGTGATCTCCGTGTTCCCTGATGATCTGGGGGAGGTCATTGTCTGCACGCACCCCAAAGGATCCGGTGCAGAAAGTGATGCCATTATACGCACTGGAGTTGTCTGTTAGCAGTCGTTTTACATCTTGGATGGTGCTCATTACCCTGGGCAGACCAAACATCGGAAAAGGAGGGTCATCAGGGTGGATGGCCATAAAGACGCGGTTTTTTTCTGCGACAGGAATGATCTCATCCAAGAACAACCTTAAGTTGTCCGCAAGTCTATCGGCGTCGATATCCGTATAGGTGTCCAGTACTTTTTGGAAAGCCTCCAACGAATAACCTTCCTCAGCTCCCGGCAATCCCGCGATGATATTGTTGGTGAGCAATTGCTTGGCATCATCAGATGCCTGCTTAAAATAAGCTTCGGCCCTTTTGATCACTTCCTCGTTATACGCATCTGCAGCATGTGGTCGCTGGAGAATAAACAGGTCGAAGGCTGCCAGAGCCTGTAATTCAAAGCGCAAGGCCTTAGCACCATTGGGGAGTTGGTAGGCCAGATCTGTCCGGGTCCAATCCAGCACGGGCATAAAATTATAACAAACCGTATGGATGCCCTCAGCAGCGAGGTTTTCGATAGAGGTTTTATAATTGGTGATGTATTCCTGGTACTTGCCGCTTCTGGTCTTGATGTTTTCATGGACGGGGATACTTTCGACTACCGACCAGCTAAGCCCTGCCGCTTCGATAGTATCCTTCCGTTTTTTGATTTCTTCACGTGACCATACCACGCCATTGGGTAAGTGGTGAAGGGCGGAGACGATGCCAGTGGCACCGGCCTGCCGGATGTCCGCTAAGGTTACTGGGTCTTGGGGACCATACCAGCGCATGGTCTGTTCCATTTTTATGATTGGTTCCATATGGTGATTTTCTTCAAAACGATCATGCTCTTTGGTCAATAAAAGAGCATTTCCCGATTCTTTTTATCTTACTATTCTCACACTCCGCTGTATGCACTAAAGCCTCCGTCCACAGGAATGATGGTTCCTGTTACAAATTTGGAAGCATTACTACAAAGGAAACTTACCGCGCCAAAAAGGTCTTCAGGATCGCCAAAACGATCCATTGGTGTATGGCTGATGATCTGATTGCCCCGTGCGGTCAGGCTTCCGTCTTCTTCGGTAAGCAATGCGCGGTTCTGTTCTGTTAAGAAAAAACCAGGAGCGATGGCATTTACACGATACTGTGTCCCGTATTTCTGGCAAAATTCCACTGATAGCCATTTGGTGAGGTTATCGATGGCGGCTTTGGCAGATGCATAGCCCATCACTCTGGTCAGTGGCCTAGAGGCAGCCATGGATGAGATGTTGATGATGCTTGCTGCGGGGTTGTTGAGTAGAAGTGGGGTGAAGACCTGAATTGGTAAAAGCGTTCCCAGATAGTTGAGTTCCATGACTTTTTTGACCTCTTCGATTTCCAGGTCAGTGATCTTTTGGTCTGGGGTGACGATGGCTCCGGGCATGTTGCCGCCAGCGGCATTGATTAACACATCAATTTTGCCAAATTCCTTTTCCACTTGTTGCGCTGCAGACTGTAGGGCGTCTTTGTTGGTGACATCGGCAATTAGGGGGGAAGCCTTGCCGCCGTTTGAGGTGATGGAAGTGACCAGCTCTTTGACCTTATTGGGGTTTCTTCCCAAAATGATTACCTGGGACCCTTCACTGGCCAAATGTTGGGTGATTTGGCTTCCCAAAACCCCCGTGGCTCCACTGATGAGAATGATGCTGTCTTTAACAGAAAATAGTGCAGACATGATATGATTTGATTTTTTGTTTTTATTGGAAGTTAAAGTAATTTTTGGCATTGTAATAGCAGATGTCCTGAACCATTTTCCCCAGCCATTTTTCATCTGCTGGCAGTTCTCCATTGGCCACGTCATTGCCGATAAGGTTACAGAGGGTCCTTCTGAAATATTCATGACGAGGAAAAGAGAGGAAGCTCCGCGAATCGGTAAGCATTCCCACAAAACAGCTGAGCAGCCCCATGTTGGAGAGGGTGTTCATTTGTTTTTCCATGCCATCTTTTTGATCCATGTACCACCATCCAGAACCAAACTGCACCTTGCCGCGAATAGAGCCGTCATTGAAATTGCCCGTCATCGTGGCCATGACTTCATTGTCGCGGGGGTTGAGGTTATAGAGAATGGTTTTGCAGAGTTGGTCTGTTTTATCCAGTTCGTTGAGAAACAGGGAAAGGGCTTTTGCTTGGCTGAAGTCCCCAATGCTATCAAAACCTGTATCTGGCCCTAGCGTATTGAGCATTCGTTCGTTTGTGTTTCGAAGCGCTCCCAAATGAAATTGTTGAGTCCAGCCTTTGGCGTGGTAAAGTCGGCACAGCTCCAATAGGGTGATGAATTTATAGTAGGCAGTTTCTTCCGTGTCCAACGGTTTGCCTGCGGTGACCTTTTTGAACAACACTTCAATATCAAAAGTACCAATGGGGAAGTGATATAGCTGTTCCAGTCCGTGGTCTGCCAAGCGGCCTCCGTTTTCATGGAAGAAGGCAACACGGTTTTCCAGTGCTGCTATCAGTTGTTCGTGGCTGTCGATGGTCATATTACTGGCAGCGGCCAGTTTTTCGAGGTAGGCGTTATAAACGGCCGGTTGCTCCACTGCAAAGGATTTGTCCGGGCGGAAAGTAGGGAAAAGCCCAATTGGCATGCCCTTATCAGAAGCCATTTTATGATACTCCAAACTGTCAATGGGATCATCGGTTGTGCAGACCGTTTCTACTTCCATGGAAGTCAGTAAGGATTGGGCGCTATGGGAATCTTTTTGTAACTGGTCTGTGGTCGCTTGATAGATTGCCGTGGCATTATCTGCAGATAACAATTCATCGATATCAAAATACCTGAGTAACTCCAGATGTGTCCAGTGATACAGCGGGTTTCTCATTGTATAGGGGACGGTATAGGCCCATTTCTCGAATTTTTCTTGGTCAGAAGCATTGCCGGTAATGTAATCCTCCTTAATGCCCAAGGTCCTCATGGCCCGCCATTTATAATGGTCACCCGCTAGCCATATTTGCGAAGTATTCTCAAATTTACGGTTTTCGGCAAGGTCCTTTGGGGACAGGTGACAATGATAGTCAATGATGGGCATCTTCTTGGCGTAGTCGTGATACAGTACACTGGCCATTTTAGATTGCAATAAAAAATCCTCTTGGATAAAGGTGGATTTTACTTTGGGTTCAGGAGTATGCATATATTTTATGTTTCTTGGGCAAAAGACAGTATGATTGTTGTGGAAATCATTATGCTATAATTAAGCGCTTTCACCCCAATGAAAATAAGTTTTCAAATTGAATTTCTTACGAAAAGAAATACCATGTAACTGCCTTAGTTTAGATTTTTTGATTCGACTGAGCGGCAAGTCATCACTTTAGGCATTGTGTAGTAATAATAGCCAATGTTTCCTGCTTTTGTAAGGAAAAAGTCCACTTTAATCACGGAATCGTTTTCGTATAAATCAGGTAAGTACAGACCAATGAATGCTTTATTGTTAAGTAAGTAGGAAGAGATTGGCGAAATCCCTTAAATTTGATGTGCAATAACCTGGAGCAAAGTGTTTTTATGAGTGGAGTAAATATCAAAAAATTGGCAGAAGTGTTAAATCTGGCGCCTTCTACGGTTTCCCGGGCCCTTAATGACAGCTATGAAATAAGCGAAAAGACCAAATTAAGGGTGCTGGAAATGGCCAAGCAAATGAATTACCAACCCAATCCATTTGCCCGTAGCTTGAGGGAACATAAGAGCAAGACCATAGCCATGATTATACCCGATCTGGTCAATAACTTTTTTGCCCAAGTGATCGAAGGCGTGGAGGAAATTACCCAGCAGTTTGGTTACCACTTATTGGTCTACCATACGCATGAAAACCTGGAGAAGGAAAAGGAAATTGTCACCCATTTGCTCAATGGACGAGTGGATGGGATCATGATGTCTGTTTCCCACCAAACCAAAGAAACGGAGCACCTGCTCAATGTTTATGAAAAAAACATCCCAATCATCTTTTTTGATAGGGTATGTGAGACCATCCCGACCACCAAGTTTGTGACCAATGGATATGAAAGTGGTTATGAGCTCACCAGTCATATGATAAAAGAAGGCTGTCAGCGAATTGCTTTTTTGTTGCTGTCGAGAGAAATTTCCATTAGCCAGCAGCGTCTCAGAGGATATTTGGATGCATTGAAAGACCATGGAGTAGGGGAGGATGACTCCCTCGTTCTGAAGTGTGAAAATTCCGATGAGGAAAATCACCGGATTATCAAACAGTTTTTATGTGGAAATGCTAAACCGGATGGTGTTTTGGCGGCTGTTGAAAAATTAGCCATCAGTACGTACTATGTGGCTCATGACTTGAAATTGGATATTCCCAATGAGCTCAAAGTGGCTTGTTTTTCGAATATGAAAATCGCCGATCTTTTAAACCCCAGCCTTACCACGGTGGCACAGCCCACGCATGAGTTTGGCCGCCAGGCTGCCAGTTTATTGATGAATAAACTTACCAAAAAAAATGCGCCTGACTTTGAAGACAAGGTGATTGTCCTACCTTCTACTTTACATATCAGAAAATCATCTAAAGCTTAAACCCGAAATATGCATTAGCCTATCTGTTTCGACCTTAAACTGCTTTAAAATCAGCCGTTTCACATTAGTTTTCGGCATAACCGTAGCGGTGCTACGCTAATGCCTCCAAACTAACTGATTTTCTTGCAATTTCAGCTCTCACTACGATTCCTAACGCATAATCCGGGTTAAACCTCCATTCCAAGACTTGGGATGCAGGTAAATATAAAACGCCAACTGAAACTAGTTCAGTTGGCGTTTGAGGTATTGGTGGTTTATAATGAGGTTAGTAGCCTGGGTTTTGAGGGAATGCATCGCTTCCACCCGCTACTCTGTCGATTTGATTTTGGGGAATTGGCCGGAGGATATGGGTGGGCTTGATATTTGGCGCACCTTTATCATTGTGCATTTGTACTCTTTCCACTAGGACACCCCAACGTACCAGGTCCATCCATCTCTTTTGCTCACCGAGGAGCTCTCTGGCCCGCTCTTCCATGATGAAGTCAAGGTCGAGATCGGTAGTGGCTATTTCCATTTCACTTTCCATTCCTGGCCAAGCAGCTCTACGCCTAATGACATTTAGCGTCTCTGTGGCTTCAGTGATTTTGTCCTGCTGGAATTGTGCTTCAGCCAGCAGCAGGTAGGTGTCCGCGAGCCTGAATGCAATATAATCCCTTACACCAGCACCCTGGGTTTTGTCCTGTCTTCCCGGATCCAAGTGCTTATTAAGAGTAGGATACAGCTTGTCGGTGTACATGCTTGGGGTGAGGATTTGATAGGGTTTGGTAGCCCGCTCAGCCTCTGGTATTTCATATCCAGGAATGTAGATCGCTGTGTCTCCTTCATTATAATTCACCGTGCTCTTACTGAGGTCAAATGTGGTGTTGTATTCGCCAGGAGTGTTGGAATAGAATACATCCTTGAATGATTTCTGGTAGCGGGCATCTACGTCCCGGTTTGCAAACACCTCATTGAGGGTGTATTCAGTAGGACGGTAACGCTTCCATGGTCGGCCATTTTCCACATCTCGCTGCATGCCTGGCTGGACATCATATTCCATGAGAAAATAGAGGTGGGTATTATTGCCGCCTCCATTGGTAAGTGGATCACTGGTGTACTGAATGCTAAAGATAACTTCATCGTTGATTTCATTTCCGAAAGCATGGACATCAGCAAAATCTGGTAGCAATTGGAAGCCATAATCGTTGATTACCTTTTGAAGCTGGGCTTCAGCATTGGCAAAATCACTTCCTTCTGCAACTTCTGAGTACCCTTTGGTAAGATATACCCACCCTAGCAAGTGTTCGGCAGCTGGCCGGGTGGCCTTGCCGTATTGCGATGCGCGCATCTCAGGTTCCAAGTCAGGTATAGCGGCCTCCAAGTCTGCAATGATCGCCGAATACATGTCTGCCACAGAAGAACGGCTTACCTCATTGGTAGGGAGTAATGTTTCGCTCAATTGGAGATCGACTCCTCCAAAATGTTGGGTCAATATAAAATAGTGATGGGCACGGATAAACTTCGCTTCAGCTACATATTGGGCTCTTAAGTCTTCTTCAATACCTTCTACTGATGGTGCCCTGTCAATGATGGCGTTACAGGTGTTGATACCGTCGTAAAAAAAATTCCAAACATCCGTGACGTGGCCATTTCGGGAGTCAAACTGCGAAGTGTATTCATTCATAAACTTCCAGCTACCATCGGATCCATTCGTATAGGTGTCGGTACCAAAAACGGTTAGGTTATTTCCCCTTTCGGTACCATAAAATGACCTGAAAGTGCTGTACGCTGAGTTGACCCCATCCCTGAGACCGTTCGGGGTATTCAAGTAATCATCACCGATATTGGCGATGACTTCTTCGTCCAGAAACCCTTCGCATGAGGGGAGTACAGTGAGTCCAAGGCCAATAGAGCAGGCTAATAAGACCTGTGAGAATTTATTTTTGAATCTATATCTTTCCATCTGTTTCATTGTTTTAAAGTCCGACAATTAAAATTTGGCATTGATACCAAAAGTAAAGGAGGTAACAGCAGGCGATATGTTGGCATTAACCTCACCGTCACCAGCACCTTGTTCTCCGTCCAAGTACACTTCTGGGTCTATCCCTTTATGTTTGCTTCGGTATTCGGCAAAAATGAAGGGTTGTTGGATACTGCTGTACAACCTTAAATTGGTCATGCCAATTTTTTCGGCAATTTTTGTAGGGAAATTATAACCAATATTGATGTTCCTTATTTTTATAAATGTGCCATCAAAGTAGGACATAGAGCTAGCATATTTTGGCCGCTCTTGGTTTTGGTTAGGCCTTGGGTATTCATTGGTAGGGTTGTCCGGCGTCCAATAGTCAATTGCCAAGTTGTTATATCGTCCAAATAAGCTGTTGAACTGGTCATGAAAACGGCTTCGGATCATGGATCCAAAACGCCCGTAGATGAAAAAGGACAAGTCGAAGTTTTTGTAGGAAAACCTATTGGTCATCCCCAGTACGAAATCAGGTACGGCAGAGCCAAGGATCTGACGGTCATCAGCATTGATCTGGCCGTCATTGTTGATGTCTTCTACCCTGATCTCACCGACATTGTCTTCGTAGGATTCTGCCAAGTCCGCTTGGTCTGTCTGCCAGATGCCAATTTTCTTGTAATCATAAAATACCGTAAGTGCTTCCCCTACAAAACGTCCAGCAGATATGTCATTCCCATTTGGAAGTTCCAGTATTTCTTCCCTGTTCCTGTTAAAAATAAAATCAGTAGTCCAAGTAAAATTGGAGTTGTCAATGTTTACACTGTTTACTGTTAACTCTATACCACGATTTTGGGTTTTACCTACGTTGGTGGTGTATCCGCCAAAGCCAATGGAGTTTGGAAGGGGTTGAGGGGCCAATAGGTCTTTGGTAGTGGTGACATAATATTCAAAACTACCACTGATTCTTCCAGCAATTAGCGAAAAGTCCAGACCGGCATTGAATGTAGTGGAAGTTTCCCATCTTAGGTCTGGGTTTCCTATCGTGCCCGGTCCATATCCAAAGGCTGGGCTATTTTCATAGGCATAGGTGCTTCTTCCAAGAAGGGCTTGGGTCTGATAGGGGTCTATTGCTTGGTTTCCGATGGAGCCATAACTTACCCTTAATTTCATCTGATCGAAGGTCTCGTTGGCTTTGAAAAAGGGCTCATCACTGATATTCCAGCCTAGAGCCACAGATGGGAAATAGGCAAACTTGTTGTTTTCTCCAAACTTGGATGATCCATCTGCCCGAAGGGTACCCGTAATCAGGTACTTCCCTTTATAATTATAATTTAATCTGCCCATAAAGGAGAGTAGAGCCCATTGTATCAGGTTGGTGCCGGCGCCAGTGATCTGGCTGGCATCTCCTAGTTGGTCGTATAATTGGCTTTCGGAGGGGATGCCCTGCACATTTAGATAGGTTTCTTCCAAATTGTCTTTTTGGATAGATTGCAGTCCTGTGAATTTAAAAGCATGATCTTCAGCAAATGTACGGTCATAGGTGATGATGTTTTCCAGCGTGTAGTTAAACCTGAAATCTTCATCAATACTTCCAGTTGGATCTCCCCCACGTCGGGCATTGGTTTGGGAGCCTGTAAATCTACCGTTTCGGTCTATGGTAATATCCGGGCCGAAATTCACGCGGTAAGTCAGTCCTTCGGTGATTTTCCATTCGCCATAGATACTGTTGAAGATCCTGTAACGTTTGGTGAGGTCTACGTTTGCTCCAGGTACGATTTCTGCTAGGGGATTGGTCCTTAATCCATCGGAAGTAGGTAGGAAGATAAGGTTACCATCTTCGTCATAAGGCTTACCGAGTGGATTTTCTTGCATTGCTCCTCCGATAGGGTTGAAGTCTTCTCCATTTCTTTCGCTGTAGGATACCAAAGTAGATGTACCAAACCTTATTTTGTCATTGATTTTGTGATCTACGTTGGCACGGAAATTATAGCGGGTAAAATCCTGGTTCTTAACGACCCCTTTGTCCTGAAAGAATCCTCCAGAGACGAAGAACTGTGTTTTTTCACTTCCGCCAGATACGGACACTTGGTGACTTTGGATGGTACCTGTACGGGTAAGGGCGTCGACATAGTCCGAAGTTCTTCCTTCAGCAATTCCCTCAAGTTCTACTGGCTCAAAGAGCGCCGCATCGGCCTCTGCGGTGGCAGGGCCTTCAGGGTAGTCCCCAGTGGCTCGTCTGGATTCCCTTTTATATTCGGCAAATTCCGGCCCATCAAAAACCTCAATAGTCCCTAGGGAGTTATTGAACCCGAAGTAGGAGTCTACAGAGACCACTGTTTTTCCGGCGGTACCCCGCTTGGTGGTGACCAATACGACACCATTGGCACCTCTGGAGCCGTAGATGGCAGTAGCAGAAGCATCCTTGAGGATTTCCATGGAGGTAATGTCGTTAGGGTTAATGTCATTGATCCCTCCTGCGATAGGGATTCCGTCAACCACGTATAAGGGTTCATTACTGGCATTGAACGATCTCCTTCCTCGTATCCTTACTTGAGGTGCAGCACCGGGCTTGCTTCCTGGTGAGGATACATCTACTCCGGATGAGCGGCCTTGCAGGGCTTGGCGGGCATCGGTAATGGGCTGGTCAGTGATTTCTTTAGCGCTTACAGAAGAAATGGCTCCTGTAAGTTGGCTCTTTTTTACAGATCCATAGCCCACGACTACCACTTCATCTAGATCAGATACATTCGGCTCCAAGGCCACGTCAATGGTGGTCTGATTACCCACTGTCATCTCTGTGGTATTGTACCCGATAAATGAAAACTGAAGGGTTTGGTCGGGATTTACATTAATGGTGTATTTACCGTCAAGATCAGTTGCTGTACCATTGCTGGTGCCTTTGATCAGGACAGCTGCCCCGGGTATGGGCATGTTGTTTTCATCTGTTATGGTGCCAGATACTTGGACATTTTGTCCAATTAAGGGCCCAGATAAGAGCAATAGGAATAGTATTATTCCTATGGATAGGTAATTTTTGCTTTGCATAGTTATTTGGTTTATTTGTTAATTGGTACAAGGGTTTCTTTCTTTCGAGAAATAGGTTATTTGTAAAATATTGTTCTCGAATAAGTTTTAAATTACATACACCATAGTACCTATCAAAGTTGAGTTTGTCTTTTTTTTACGGAATCGATTTCGTATACAGGTACATTGAAATCGATACTGATCGGTAAATAATGTATATAATTGGAATTATTTTGTGATAAATTATCGAATTGGGAATTTATCTTGATGTTGATTGATGACTTTGCTAACGTTAATGGTACTTTAGGGAGTTAGCGCATGATTGGCTGGGTGAATTTTTGCTAACGCGCTTAGGCAGGTTGACCGCAATGTATTGTTGATCACTAGGTGTATAAAACAAATTCAAAAAATATAGGGTGAATTTTTCCCGGGGCTTTGCGGTAGGTGATTGTAAAATTTGTGCACTGTTATTGTTCTACGTTGTTCCTTTTAGAAGCCTTAACGTCCAGGGTAAAACAATCCTCTTGACCCCTTCCTCTATTCCTTGAATCCCCAAAGCCCAGGTCGATCCAGGGCTTTGGGGATTATATAGGAAAGTGCGATAAGCCATTATTTGAAGGAATCGGCCTTGTGATAAGCGTTGATCAAGGCTTGCTCACCTTCCTTGCCGGGGGAAGCATTTCCGTGTTCCATACCTGAAATACCTTTGAACCCTTTTTCATCGATCCATTTGAAGACATTTTGGTAATTGATTTCTCCCGTTCCTGGTTCTTTCCGGCCAGGGTTATCGCCAATTTGAATATAGGCGATCTCCTCCCAGCAAAGCTCCATATTGGCGATGAGGTTGCCTTCATTTCTTTGCATGTGGTAGATATCATACAGGATTTTGACCGCAGGACTGTCCACTGCTTTACAGATCATATAGGCCTGGTTCGAATGCCTTAAATACAGGTGTGGATTATCACTTAGCGGCTCCATGACCATGGTCAGGCCATGTGGTTCGAAAACCTCGGCACCCATTCTATAGGCATCGATAATGTGAGCTGTTTGTTGGTCCAGCGGTAGGTTTCTTTCAAAATACCCCGGTACGACCGTCATCCACTTGGCATTGACGATTTTGGCAACTTCTACGGCTTTCTCACATTCTTTCACAAAGGCCTCTTTGTATTCTTCTTTACCAGTGGTGAGTGCCACTTTCCAGTTGAATCCAGGGTCGATCACGAAAACGCCCATGGTCATGCCGTTTTTTTCAAGGGCAGCACCGATACGTTTTTGGTCATCCAAGGATCTTTTCATGAGTCCATTGTCTTCCAATGCCGGGAAGCCTTGCTCGGCCATAAAGTTGATTTGATCTACAAAATCATCACCAGCGTGGTTTTTGAACATCCCAAAGTGGGGTGCATAATTTAGGTTAAAATCCCTTCGTACGGCCCTTTTTGATGGACTGCTGGCCAGTGAAACACCACTGGTCAAGGTAGCAAGGGCACCACTGAGCGCTGCATTTTTTAAAAAAGTTCTTCTTGGGTTTTGATGGTTTTTCATTTTGGTCTTAGCTTTATTGAGTGAGGTTAGATTGGGTTATGAAAATTAACAAAAGCCATCTAATATAAGGAGGAAAGAGAGGGTAGGCAAATAAATTTTTATGGAGGTGGTGATGTTTGATAATAAACGCTGTTCGAGTGACAAATAACGATTATTACCTCCTGCATCGAATGAGCGTAAGTGACGCCTTATAAAATTCCTTTTGGGAACTTTATATATGGGGGAGTGAGGGTATTGATAGGTACACTGGAGATGTATTACGACAATTGATGTCAAATATCTTCGATTGCTGTGTTGATCTATCCCAATCACTTGAAAATTTGGTACATTTATTTCTATCTCTATCAGAAGCGAAAAACATGAACAGAATTGACCGTCTCACCGCTATATTGACACACCTTCAGACCAAACGGTTGGTAAAAGCCCAGCAGTTGGCCGACCGTTTTGAAATTAGTCTAAGGACTGTTTATAGGGATGTGCGAGCGCTTGAAGAAGCAGGTGTTCCGATCATAGGCGAGGCTGGAGCTGGCTATTCACTTGTGGAAGGGTACAGGTTACCACCAGTGATGTTTACCCAAGATGAGGCCATGTCGTTTGTAGTGGCAGAAAAGATGGTCGAGAAGCTGACCGATAGAGAAAGTGCAGTACACTTTAAAGAAGCGATGTACAAGATCAGAGCGGTTTTGAAAAATGGCGAAAAAGCGATGTATGAGCAGGCAACGTCCTTTATTGCAGTGCGCAAGCGTCCCAATAGTCTCCAGCAATCCAATAGACCTAAAACTGTTCCTACCATTCTTTCAGGGGTGGTGAAGAAAATAGTGTTGGAAATGGAGTACAAAGCAATGGGGAAGGAGTCTCCATCAAAGAGGGAAATCGAACCGATGGGCATATATTACTATTTTGACCAGTGGTATATGATCGCTTTTTGCCGGTTACGTCAGGCTTATAGGACTTTTAGAATAGACAGGATACTTAAATTGAACGAAACAGGTCAGTGCTTTGAGGACAAGCATCCGTCATTGCAGGCTTATCTTAAGGAACTTGAGAACCAAAAGGAGCTTACCAAAATCGAAATCCAAGTGGATAAAGAAGTGGCTCCTTACCTCAGTGGTGATAAGTATGATTATGGACTTGTATACGAATCAGAGCAGGAAGATAAAGTCAGGATGACCTTTATGCTTCCCTATGAGAATGACTTTATCCGCTGGTATTGCATGTTTGCAGAATATGCAGATATCCTCTCTCCCAATGAAGTTAAGTTAAAAGCCAAGGATAAACTTCAACAAAAGTTGGCCAGGATTAAGAAATTGGGCACCCTACTGACATAGGGTTGTCATGATGGTTGTGTTTATTTGTTTATTATTCATCCTGGTCAATAACTTACAGCTATATGATTCTTGTATTTAAAACATCTTTGGGAAACGAGTCTGAAGTGGAAAAAATAGCTCCTGCATTGGACGATTTTTTAGGGAAGTCGGGTTCATGGAATGTTGATTTGGAAGATTGTGACAATATCTTACGTGTGGTGACAGATAGATTTGAGGTAAAGGAAATAGAACTAGTGCTTTCATCAAAAGGACATTTCTGTAAGGAATTGGATGATTGATCCCTTTTATATGGATGAAAGACTACTTTATTGTAGACCAATTATAAACCAGCAATCAATGAATGTCTGCAATGACACCAGTAAGCACAGCAATAGTAAATAGGTTCTCACAAAAACCACTGAAATCTCAGAAAAGCCTTATTCCATTCTGGGGCTTCTGCGCATTCGTTGAGAAATATAACCTACTGGCAACAAAGCGTATCATCAAAGACGGATAAAATCCACCAAAACAGTCAATGTTTCGCAGCCAAAGTCACTCAAAAGAGGGAGCTTAGGTACATGAAAAGAGAGAAACCCCCTTAACTAAAAAGGTATTAAAATCGGAATAAAGAAAGGACTGGATATAGGGGATATCTATCATTTTTTTAGAATCATTATTGGGCTATGGTTTTTGCAAATCCATAAATTTATTCAATTGATATTTATTTGGATTAAGTCTAAATAACTCTACTTTTGTAATGTTATCTATAATTAATCTAAATAATGAAAAGAAATATTACGCTATTTTTCGTTATGGCTCTGGCGGTGTCTTGCAGTAGTAAGCACGACCAGAAGCAAGAAAGCACAGCTACTGAGGAAGCTATTCCTAAGATCATCACGGCAGGCGGTACCATTACCGAAATTGTATATGCGCTAGGTCATGGTGATGCAATAGTGGCAACAGACCGGACCAGTACTTATCCCGCCCATATGCAGGAGTTACCCTCCATTGGCTACAGAAATCAAATCCAAGCAGAGGGCATTCTATCACTTAATCCTGATTGGATACTAGTGGAAGAAAACTACCTCAACAATGACGTGGTGACGCAACTAGAAAACAGCGGTAAGAAGGTATTTGTACTCAAAAATCCTCAATCTGCCCAAACAGCCACAGCACTCATTACGGAGATAGGCAAAATTTTCGAAGAAAAGGAAAAAGCAGATGAGCTAATCCGTCAGTTAAATAAGGATTTGGAAGCACTTAGGACGCTAAAAGAACAGAATAAAGAACAACCGAAAGTGGCCTTCATCATGTCCAGAGGACCTGAAATGGTCTTTTTGGCAGGGAAAGACACCTTTGCTGAGGCGATGATATCCATGTCGGGGGCAGAGCCTGTAGCGGTGGATTTCGAGGGGTTAAAACCACTTACTCCCGAGGCCTTGCCGGCACTTAATCCTGACTATATCCTTTTATTCGAATCTGGCTTTCAGGCAGCTGGAGGAAAGGAAGGCCTTCGGACGATCCAAGGGATTACGGCCACTACTGCCTGGAAAAAGGATCAGCTCATAGCCATGGATGGTCATTACCTGTCAGGTTTTGGCCCTCGCTTGGGACAGGCTGCGATCGATCTGTTTGAAAAAACCCATCCTTGATCATTAAACAGGGTTAAAGAAAATCCATCATCATGCAATTATCACTCAGCTATAAAACGGTAAGTACACACCGCCCGATGATCCTATCGATTACTGGGGTATTGTTGGTGCTTTTTGTGCTGCTTTCGTTGGTGACTGGTGCTTATACTATATCGGTACCGGAGGTATTACACATTTTGGGTGCTAAGCTCGGTCTGCCGGCGCAGGGTGTTGCTGAGGAAAAAATGGCTGTTTTATGGACCATTAGGTTTCCGCGTGTATTACTCGGCGTGTTGGTAGGAGGGAGCTTGACCGTGGCAGGAGCATGTCTGCAGGGCTTGTTCAGAAATCCATTGGTGGAGCCTGCTATTATCGGCGTCAGCTCAGGGAGTGCCTTATTTGCCGTTATTGTTATTGTGTTTTCTAGTTCCATCGGTTGGCAATTACGATCACTTTTTGGTGCATTTGCATTGCCTTTGGCGGCGTTTTTTGGTGGTCTGTTAAATACCTTTTTGGCTTACAGGCTTGCCAGCAAAGCCGGCAAAACCGATATCTCCATCCTGATCCTTGCCGGGGTAGCGATCAATGCGCTATCCGCGGCACTGATCGGGTTAGTAATCTACTATGGCGATGACAATGCCATCCGGAATTTTACCTTCTGGAGCCTTGGTAGCCTTGGAGGAGCGAGTTGGAACAAGCTATATATCGTTGGGAGCTTTATCATCCTTGCTACCACTGTGATGATGTCTTTTCCCAAATCCCTTAATGCTTTGGCGGTGGGGGAATCAGAAGCCTTCCACATGGGCATTCATGTGCAGAAAGTAAAATACCTGGTGCTCTTTTTTAGTGCATTGGCAGTAGGTGCAGGGGTTTCCGTGACAGGAGCCATTGGTTTTGTAGGACTGGTAGTGCCGCATTTGGTGAGGATGATGATAGGTTCGGATCACCGCACGCTCTTGCCAGTGGCATTTCTCCTTGGCGCCATATTGATGTTGGTTGCTGATATTGTTTCCCGACTTATTGTTGCACCGGCGGAGTTGTCCATAGGGATTATTACTGCGCTGATTGGAGCACCGTTCTTTATATCGATACTCTTGAATTTTAAACGTCAACGAATCCTATGATGGTCAGTGCCGAAAATATCCATTTCTGCATCAGGAAAAAACCAATTCTGGACCAGGTTAACATTGATCTGTTACCGGGAGAAGTGGTGAGCATATTGGGGCCAAATGGGGCAGGAAAATCCACTTTGCTAAAGATACTGAGTGGAGAAAAAAACTGTGAAACAGGTTCTGTTTCCATTAATCAGGTACCGCTGGCATCCATAAAACCGCAGCAATTGGCCAAATACAGGGCAGTGATGCCACAGCATTCGACTGTTAATTTTCCCTATACGGTAGAAGAGATCGTGGCATTGGGAGTACTGTCGCATGATGCCAATACACCTTCCCGGCAATTGATGGAAGAAGTGATGGGGCTAACAGGTTTAGGGCACTTGGGAGAGAGGATGATAGATGGGCTTTCTGGAGGAGAGAAACAGCGTGTACAGCTGGCCAGGGTGCTGTTGCAGATTTGGGAGGATAAGCCTTACGCCAGGTACCTGTTGCTGGATGAGCCTACTTCCAGTATGGACATTGCCCAGCAGCATCAGGTGCTACGACTGGTGAGGAATTTACGGAAAAAAAATATAGGCGTTCTGGCCATTTTACATGATTTAAATCTGGCAGCACACTACTCGGATAAGGTCGTGCTGATGAAAAACGGCTCGGTAAAAGCTTCTGGTCCTGTCAAAACCATTATGACTGCCGAAAACCTGTCGATGGTGTATGGCCATCCCATATCGGTGCTGACTCATCCCTTGGACGATGAGCAGGTCATCATTACCTCCGAAAGTACTGAATACGCAACATTAGCATCAATCAAAACAGCATAAATAATGACTACGATCATCAATACCGTACAAAAACTAAAGGAACAATATAAAACCCTTAAAGAAGAATACCCTAAAACAAGGATCCGCGAGGCGGCCAAACTCCTAGGTGTCTCTGAAGCAGAATTACTGGCCACTTCTATCGGCGAAGGTGTCGTGAGACTGGAGGGAAATTGGGCCGATTTTATCCTTCACTGCCGTGATTTGGGGCGAGTAATGGCGCTTACCAGGACAGAAGGTTGTGTGCTTGAGCACAAAGGGACCTTCCAGAAAATCAGCATTCACGGTTCGGCTCCACATCAAGTGGCCACGGTGATTGGCCCGATTGAGCAACGTATTTTCTTTAGCAACTGGAAATTTGGTTTTGCCGCTGAGATCCAAGGGGCAAGGGGCATGATGAAAAGCTTCCAGTTTTTTGACCAAGCGGGGGAAGCGATCATGAAAATCTACCTTCAAAAAGAAAGCAATGAGGATGTTTTTGAGCAGCTAAAAAATGAATACAAAGCCATCGATCAAATGGCCGATCTTGACATCGAAGCGATCCAAGCTCCTGAATACACGACTGACATAGATGAAGATAGCTTCAGGAAAGAATGGGAAGAAATGAAAGATACCCATGCCTTCTTCGGGATGCTCAAGCGGTACAAACTCCACCGTCAGGAAGCACTGCGAAAGATTGGCGACAAGTGGGCCTATCGTGTAGATCGGTTGGTGATAAGGGAAGTGTTGGAAAAAGCGGTCGAGCAGGAGCTGCCCATAATGGTTTTTGCGGGTAACCGTGGCAATATCCAGATCCATCAAGGAAAGGTAAAAAACCTCCGCCAAATCGATAACTGGTTTAATGTCATGGATCCGGACTTTGTAATGCACCTGAATGAAAATACCATTGATCAAGCCTGGGTGGTGCATAAGAATACAGCTGATGGGGTAGTGTCTTCCATAGAATTATTTGATGCTTCCGGAGAGCTAATAGCCCAATATTTTGGCCTTCGGAAGCCAGGTATCCCACAAAATGTCACGTGGAAAAAACTGGTGGATACCTTAAAGAGGATTTAGTTTGTAAGCATTTTTTATAATTGTCTCTTTACTTTTTAAGCGTTGTTTTGAACCCCCGGGCATACGGCCCGGGGCTCAAAAACTTATGTAGCAACAGAAGGGACCTAACATCATAATAAAATATATAAACTCCCAGTTATCATTGATTCAGTGAGCTGAGGAGTGTAAAAAAGCAACTCATTAAAATGGGGGGTTGGTTGAGAATTATGAATAAAAAAATAATACATACACTTCTACTCTGCTTGATCTGCATGGTTTCCTATGCTACTAAAGAACCTGTGGAAATCCTGATCCAAGACGACAAGGGGAGTCCTGTAGGCCATGGTATAGTCAAACTGGACAATGGAGAGGTGCTGGCTGTAGATAGCAAGGGACAGGTAATAATCGACCTTTCTGCCTATGCGGCATCTGTGGAGTTGGAGGTTTATGCCATGGGCTTCGAGCACCTGAAACTGACCGTAGGAGAGCTGATGATCAACCCGCACATCATCCTTCGAGAGTCCTTGGGACAGCTGGATGAATATGTGCTTTCTGCGACGCGGACTGACCGCAGCGTAGAGGATCTGCCCATGCCGGTAACAGTGCTCACACAGGAAAAAATCCAAGAAACAGGTGCCTTTCGCTTGTCGGATGTGTTGGCAGAACAAACGGGACTTCAATTGGTGGCAGACCATGGTACGGGGCTGCAAATGCAGGGATTGGACTCAGAGTATATATTGGTTTTGTTGGATGGTGAGCCATTGATAGGAAGGACTGCGGGGACATTTGACCTGGATCGTATTAGTGTCAGCAATATTGACCGAATAGAGATCCTTCGTGGACCATCCAGTGCAATATATGGCAGTGAAGCTATGGCGGGAGTGATCAATATTATTACCAAAAAAACTAACGATGGACTCAATGCCAACCTCATCGCCCAATATGGCTCGTTCAATTCCTTGGATATGGCTGCCGAAGTAGGATTGAATACCAAAGGCTGGAATATCTACGGGTACTATGATCACTTTAGCACGGATGGTTATGACCTGAATACCGAGACCCTTGGCAATACCAAGGCTCCCCATGAAGCGCAGACAGCTCAGGTAAAGCTGGGGAAGGACATAGGTGATAAATGGAAGGTGAAGGTAAGTGGTAGATTTTACCAAGATGAGTATAAGGATGTAGTTGGTGTGAGTTCTGGAGGGGAAGCATTGGCCGCTGATATGGCGGGAGACAGTAGGGATATCAACATCAATCCATCCATTCGTTTTAAGCCGAACACCGATTGGACATTTACCCTTCGGAACATGACCACGCTGTATGATACCCATTCCAGCACGGTCTTTACCGAGACTGGGGAAGTCGTGGATGAAGAGGACTTCAGCCAGCGCTATCACCGGACAGAGCTGCAGACCGATTATCGATTGGATGAAAAGCAGTTATTGACCGTAGGCATCGGGCACCAACTGGAAACGGTGGATGCCACACGCTATGATGACAATAACCGCTTCAACTCGGGCTATCTCTACCTCCAACATCAGTGGAGCCCTACGGAAAAGTGGAATGTGGTGACCGGAGCGAGGGGAGATCTGCACAGTGAATATGGAGGGAGGATAAGTCCGAAAATTTCTGCCATGCACAAGTTTTCCGACCGCTTTAGCTGGCAAGGCTCCATCGGCGCAGGCTTCAAGTCGCCCGATTTTCGTCAGCTGCTACTTAACTTCAATAATGCCGTTGTGGGCTATTACGTCTATGGTTCCATGCTCGTGGAAGAAGGTGTCCGACAACTGGAAGCGCAAGGCCAAGTGCAGCAGCTGCTAACGGATCCAAGTACATTTGGTGACCTGAAGCCGGAAAACAGCTGGGCCGTCAATACTGGTTTTCGGTGGAAACTCACGGATGATTTATTGCTGAATACCAATTTCTTCCGAAACCAAATAGCCAACCTGATTGAGACGACTGCGGTAGCGCGCTTGACGAACGGTAGCAATGTTTACAGCTACATTAACCTCAATGAAGTGATCACACAAGGAGCTGAAGTGGAAGCCAATTATAGGCTGGGCAGCCAATGGAGGTTTTCGCTTGGATACGTGTACTTGGACAGTCGTGATGAAGAAGTGATCGAAGGCATAGAAAATGGCGAATACTTCAAAAGGGACAGTCAAAACCGCACCAGAAGGGTAGAACGCTCAGATTACGGAGGGCTGTTTAACCGCAGCAGACACAGTGGAAATGTGAAAGTCAATTATTGGGAAAGGCATACGGGTGTGAACGTGGTCCTGCGCGGAATCTACCGTGGGAAATACGGTTTTGGCGATATCAACGGCAACCAGATCTTGGATGATCCTTCAGAATATGCCGAGGGGATCATGCAAGTTCACTTGACCCTGAACAAGCAATTTGACAATGGAGTGATGCTGGAGACGGGCGTAAGGAATATCGCTGACGCTATTAATGAATATGATAGCACCAATCCTGGCCGGACTTTCTTCATCCGTGCCAATGTCTCGCTGGACCAGCTGTTTGGGAATTAGGAATGGAGAATTAACAATGATGGATGAAGCGTGAAACCTTCAAGCCTTCAAACCTTACAACATTAAAACCTTTAAAACTTGTAACATTTAAACAATTTATAAACATGAAAAAAGTAAACTTTATTGCGCTGGCGATGCTGGCAATGCCACTGTTCGTAGCCTGTACCAATGATGAGGACACCGAGCCTGAAGTAGTAGAAGAATTGGAGGCGGTGATGGTAGAGGATTTGTATGCCCCCAATAGTAATCCAGGGTCTGACGATGGTCAAGAATATGATTATGTGTATTATAGTTTTGAAAAAAATACGGTGGTAGATTCTAAGGATGAAGATTGGGACATCGCTTTTAAATCAACAGAGATAATCGTAAATGGTGGTGTTAATGGTGACGGAAACGTAAAGGGAGCGTTATTGTCGGGAACTGTATTCGAGGAACTTGAAGGTTTACCTGACGATATGGAATTATCAGTAGATACGGAAGAAATGAATGCTATTCCTAATGACATGCAAAATGGTTGGTGGAATTACGATAGGAGTACCCATTTTGTGACTCCAAAAGCAGCAATTGTGCTTGTTTTTCAGACAAACTCAGGGAACTCTGTGAAAATGGAAATTTTAAGTTTCTTCAAAGGAAACCCACCCGCAGAAGAATATGAACTCAGGGATATGTACCACTATACATTCAGATACGTACTCCAGCCCAATGGAACAAAGACTTTCTAAAGGTAACTTGATTTGACATATGTTTTCGCGGAAAAGGTGGAGCTCTTGGCTCCACCTTTTTTTATGGGGGATTACAAATCCCCCAGTAGCTATCGTCACGGATTGCAAATCCGCGACAGCGGAACCTTCCAACCTTCCAACCTTCCAACCTTCCAACCTTCCAATCTTTCAATTTTACAATTTTACAATTTTACAATTTTCCCATAATCAAATTTCCCAACCTACATAAAAATGCGACGGAAAGTGAGACTGATTCTTGGTCGGGTGACTTTCTTGGTGGGAGGGAGACGGTGTAGCCAGTGTTTTTGGGAACCTTCGCGCATGACGAGCAAGCTGCCATTTTCGAGTACCAAACTGACGGTTTGTTTGGTGGTTTTGTGCTTAAAGGAGAATTTGCGCTCGGCGCCAAAAGAGAGGGAGGTCACGATGGGATCATCGCCAAGCATTTTTTCACCATCGCTGTGCCAGGCCATGCCTTCGTCGCCATCATGGTAGAGGTTTAGCAGGCAAGAATTAAAAGAAATTCCCGACTTTTCCTCTACAATGGCTTTGAGCACTGTTAATTCCTTGGTCCAAGGGAGTGCTTGTTTGGTAGTGCCGGAATAGCGGTACTCAAAACCCTCATCTCCATACCAAGCCACTTTGCGCTTGGTGACATAGTGCTTCCCATAAAGTACAGCCTCATCATGTCTCCATTCGATGGTATTCCGTAGCTTTTCGAAGTATTCGGAGGATTGATTTGTCCCGAATATTTTGCCATGGTAATGCACCGTGCCATCAAAGGGCAAGATATCGTATAGGCTATGTTGGTTAAAAAGATCCATCGTTTATAGTCTTATTCCTGTTTCAGTTCTTTGGGTATTTCGGAAGGAAGATAGCCCAGCTGTTCTTTAAACAGTTTTCGGAAGTATTTTGGACTACTGAAACCTACTTCAAAAGAAGCTTGGGCTACTCCCAGGTTTTTCTCCCGAATGAGGTATGCGGCATGTTCTATTTTGACAGTGCGGGTAAACTGATTGATGTTTTGACCGGTGATGGCCTTTAGTTTTCTGAAAAGGGACGTTCTGCTCATTCCCATTAGCTGGCAAATAGTCTCTACGTCAGTGGTTTCTTCCGCCAACTGGCCAATAATTTGGTTTTTTAGCTGGATCAGAAATTCCTTTTCTTTAGTGACGGCCTGTAGCTGACTTTCGGATAGACTATTTGCGGATTCCTTTTTTCCTAAATAATAGTCCCTTAATCTTAGCTTGGTAGAGAGTAGGTTGGCAATTCTCGATTTTAGGATTTGCCCGTTAAAAGGCTTGGTAATGTAGGCGTCAGCTCCTTCTCCATATCCAGATGTGATGCTTTCTACATTATCCTTTGCGGAGAGCAGGATGATTGGGATATGGGTGGTGGCTTGCTGGGTCTTTAATTGTCCACATAGGTCAATGCCATTTTTTTCTGGCATCATGATGTCTGATAAAATGATGTCGGGGATATATTGGACAGCCTTTTCTAATCCTTCCTGGCCATTTTGAGCATAGATAAGGTCATAATCTTCATGGAGAAGGTTAGCGAGGTAATTGAGGATCTCTGTATTGTCATCAATGAGCAATGCCAAGTTTTTGTCTTTTTTAAGGTCAAAAGAGGGCTTTGGCGCAGGGGTTGGGTGTGCGATCTCATTCAGGTGTATCTCTCCAATACTTGAGAAATTCAAGTCAGTGGCCGTTTTTTGGGATTTGGGAAGGCTAACGATAAACTCACTGCCTTGGTTGACCTGACTGTTGAGTTTAATACTGCCATGGTGATCATTGATTAGCCTTTTGGTTAGGGCTAATCCTATTCCGGTTCCTTTGTGGTTGGCATGGGATCCAGATTGGTAGTACCAATTGAACACTTTTTCATGATCTTCTTTAACAATCCCCGGGCCAGTATCTTTTACGTGTATCACGAAACTGTCCCCTTGGTCCGAAAGGGTGACCATCACCGTGTCCTTGGGTCTACAATACTTAAGAGCGTTGGAAATGAGGTTATTGACTATGATGTGGAGTTTTTCTAGATCTATGGTAGCCGAAAATTCCCGTTTTGGAAATTTTCCAGTCAATTTGATGTTGCGGTGTCTTGCCAAATGCTGGTATTGGTCCACCCATTGTTTTATAGGTTTTACTATGCGGTGATTTTCCAAGTTCAGCTGATTGCTGTCCAGTTCTGTCTTCCTGAATTCCAGCAACCTATTGATCATTTCCATGAGGTATTTGGCATTTTTCTGGATTAATTTAAGTCCTTTGACATGGCTTGGGTTTTTGACATCCATTAGCATGTCTTCCAGCGGCGCCATGATAAGGGTAAGGGGCGTCTTCAGTTCATGTGAAAACCCGGTAAAAAAACTCACTCGCTCTTCGTTGAGTTCATGTTCAAGTTGACGTTGTTTTTTCTCAAACAGAAGTGAGTTTTTCAATTTTAGACGATCCGAATAGTATTTCATTCCTGCCCAAATAAGTCCAGAAAATACCACGAGATAAATGAGGTACGCTGGCCATGTCTTCCAAAAGGGCGGGGAAATCACAATGGCCAATTGGTTTTCGGTATCATCATCCTTGTTACTCCTGGCCCTGACTTTTAGGGTATATTCACCTGGTGGGATATTGCTTAGATTGGCAGTTCCCAGTTGTTGGGTTTCGATCCAGTGATCATGATAAGGCTCCAACTTATAAGCATACTGGATATCATTGGCTTTGGGGTATTTTAGCGCTACAAAATCCAGCGAGAATAAGCTTTGGCTATAGTTCAGTTGGATTTTATTCAGGTAGGGAATATCCGAATGGTTTTTAGCGCTACTTGCCAGGTCTTTGGCGGAGACCTTTTTGTTCATGAGGCGAAGGTCTGTAAAAACAAGGGGGTATTGGCTGTTGGATTGTTGTAGGTTATCTGGCCGAAATACATTGATGCCTTTATTGCCCCCTAAGTAGATTTTTCCGGAAGTACTTGCCATGGCTGCCCCAATATTAAATTCGCTGCGTTGGATGTTATTATAGCCATTGAGGTTGCCGACAGTGTTGGTGTTGGGATCGAAAAAGCTAATGCCATTTGAAGTGCCCAGCCATAATTTACCTTCTTGGTCTGGGGTAATGCTGTTGATTGTATTGTTGCTGAGGCCGTCCTTCTCTGTATAAGCGGCGACTGTTTTTTGGGTTGGGTTAAGCTTGATAAGGCCTTCGTATCGTGTTCCTGCCAGCACCTCCCCATTTTCCAGTATGTGTAGGCTAAAGATGACATTGCCAGGAAACCCAAAAACAGTAGATGCATCAAAATGCTCCTTTTCACCAGTTAGGTAGTTGTAGCGGATGATGCCATTGCTGTAGGTGGCGAGCCAAAGGTTGCCGTGGTTATCTTCCGTGATATCTCGAATGTCAATTTTACCAATTTGCCTTACATAATCAAAATCATCGATGGGAGGGTGGTACCGATAGAGTCCACCCCTGTTGGTACCCACCCAAAGTTGCTTTTTGGAGTCTTGGAAGATGACCCGAACATCGTTACCATCTTCTTGCTGACCTTGTAAGTATTTTTTACATGCCCCGGTTGTTGGATCTAAGAGATTAAGGCCTCCCTGGTAGGTTCCCGCCCAGATTTTGTCATCATCAGATTCTAATAAGGAAATGATATAGTTGTTACTGAGACTATAAGGATCAGTTGGCCGATGTTCAAAATGCCGAAATTGCCCAATGGAAGGATCATATAAGTCCAGTCCTCCACCATCAGTTCCTATCCAGATTTTATTGTTAGCACTTTCTGTGATCGCTCCGATCCTGTCGTGAGAAATCGTCTGTTCGGAAGCCAGGTTTTGCTGGATCAGCTGTATGGGATCCCCATTGGGATTGACCACATTGATTCCCGTGCTGGTGCCTATCCACATGTTTCCATCAGCAGCAAGTTTCAGGGAGGACACTGTCCTGTTAAAGACACTGGAACCATCTCCCTTAGGCAAAAACCAGCTGGTAGTCATGTCGCTGTCCGCGATAAACTGCTCCGTGGGGATTATCGTCAGCCCGCCATTCCTGGTGCCTGCCCATAGATTGCCAAATGGGCCTTTTTCAAAACACAGTACATTGTCATCACTCAACCCAAGGTTAGTGGTATGCGTGGCAGGAAGTGAAAGGGTGTCTCCATGATGAGTGACCACTTGTATTCCCTCACCGGTTCCAATCCATAAATTACCCTTCGGATCATTATAGAGGCAATTGATATTCTGGGAAACAACATCGGATTGCTGTAGTGAAGTCACCTTTTTCAGTGCCAGGTCGATCTTCGAAAGGCCCTCGTCAAATGTCCCCACCCAGAGGACAGAATCCCCTTGAAAAGCCAGAGAGGTGATTTTCTCTGAGGGGATAGCATTAGTCGCTTCAGGTGCAACAAGATAAGTGTCCGATATTTTATTGTTTTCCAAAATCTGTACCCCGCCACCATAAATTGCCAAGGCCAGTTTTCCCGACGTACTCTCTGCAGAATAGGTGACATCATCCTCTAGGAGTCCAGCACTGGTGGTTATATGCCGAAATTGATCTGTCTTGGGATCGTAAACACTTAGGCCTCCCGGGGTTGCTAGGATGAGCTCTTGTTGGTCTGACCGTTTGATATGCTGGATATAATTATTGATGGGGCCATCAGTACGGTTTTGGTTGTTTTTCCTGTACACCTCAAAGGAATGGCCATCATAACGGCTTAGGCCTTCCATGGTTCCGATCCAGATAAATCCCAGTGAATCTTGCTCGATACTGTTGACATAATTATGGGAGAGACCGGACTCGACATCCAAGAGATAAAACGTCAGTTGATTTTGCTGAGGAAAGAATGCACCAAGACTGTCCTGCTTCGCATGGCATAAAGCAAAAGTAGTACAGAGTAATAGGGTTATAAAGGGCGATTTCATGTCGTTACAATCACGATATTTGCCAGTAAAAATCCCAATATAAACGCAAAAAAACCAGCAAAGACCGATTTTTACCCCCGGTAATGCTGATTTGTTCCCCTATATACAGGTAGTTAACACCTAATATTGTCATTACAGGTCAGTGGCGAATAATGCCCTACTAAGTGAATTATAGACCTTGCATAATGAGATTGTTCACACACTAGGATGGTTTCGTAGCTAGCGCCTTTTGGCCGGAGCCATCTTGATCACTGGAAGAAGCGCCTCATTATTAAGGTCAAATAATAACTGGATAGGCGAGTAAAAGCTGCTGTATCTGCTTAAATAAATTTATTAATAATTAACCTAAAATAACATGCCGACACATTTACATGCTAGAGCATGGTTTTTTTGCATATCATTATGTTTGATGATGTGTACCATGTCTATGGTTTATGGCCAAGAACAAATCAGTGGCCGCGTTTTAGATGAAAGCGGAGAAGGCCTTCCAGGTGCCTCTGTTCTCGTAGTAGGTACCACCAACGGTACCGTTACCGATTTGGACGGTAATTTCCAATTATCCGTATCTACATCCGCCGACCTTACACTTAAGGTGTCTTTTATTGGGTACCAATCCCAAGAAATCACACCAGACGGTAGGTCGAGTATTGAAGTACAGCTTCAAGCCGATCTACAATCCCTCAATGAAGTAGTAGTGGTAGGATATGGCGAGCAGAAAAAGGCCACCTTGACCGGGTCTGTTTCCCAAGTAGAAGGTAGGGACCTACAAAACAGTCCCCAGCCAAATGTATCCAACTCCCTGGCAGGGCGGTTTTCTGGGATCATAGCCAGTAACCGTGGCGGTGAGCCAGGTCATGATGGTTCCAGCTTTACCATTCGTGGACTGGCCACTACTGGAAACAATGATGTATTGGTCGTGATCGACGGTGTGCCGGGCCAGATAGGTGGCCTTGAGCGTCTCAACCCAAATGACATTGAAAGTGTTTCGGTATTGAAGGATGCTTCAGCAGCTATATATGGCTCTAGGGCTGCCAATGGGGTGATTTTGGTGACCACCAAAAGGGGAAAGGAAGGAAAACCCGTCATTTCTTATAGTTTTAACCAAGGATTTTCTTCCCCGACTAGAATGCCTGATATGGCAGATGCAGAGACGTATGGCTCTATTAGGAATGAAATTGCTTATTATAACAACCCTCAAGGAGGGATGAACCAGGTGTATTCGGAAGACCAGCTTAATCAGTTTCAGAATGGCACAGACCCTCTTAACTACCCCAATACCGATTGGGCAAAGGCCGCATTGAACAATGTCGCCCTACAAAGCCAACATAACCTGAGCATTAGAGGAGGTTCAGAAAAAATCAATTACTTTTTGTCCCTTGGTAAGACAGGTCAGGATGGTTTGTATAAGGATGGAGCCACGCGTTATGATCAGTACAGCTTTCGCTCCAATGTCGATGCAGAAATCACCGAACGACTTAAAGTAGGCTTATCCTTGGCAGGCCGTAAAGAAGCACGTCAGTTTCCTACCACTGGAGCAGATGGCATCTTCAGGTCGATTTATCGGGCTTATCCCACTGTAGTGGCGGTATATCCCAATGGCTTGCCTTCTACAGGGATCGAAAACAATAACCCCGTAATGATGGCTACCGAAGCAGGTGGGGTCAATGAAAACCCTAAGTATGTCTTTAATGGAATCCTAAGGGCTAGTTATGATCTGCCCTTTTTGGAAGGACTTTCCGTAGATGGTTTCTTCTCCGTGGATGAAAGCTCGGACAGATCCAGGAATTTTAGCACTCCTTACACGTTGTACAACTATGATCCAGCCACAGAGGGCTATAACCCAGTAGTGGTAGGTGGTGGAGCTGATCAGCAAGCTACCCTTTCGGAGTCGCACTACTCCCAGTCCATGACCGTGTCCAATATTAAGTTGAATTTTAAGCAATATTTTGACAATCACTTTATCGATGCCTTTGTGGGCTATGAACAAAGTGAAAACCGCACCCATACCATGGGAGCATCACGCTTGCATTTTCCTACCATAGAGACTCCTGAACTAAGCCAAGGTGGGGCGGCAGCGGCGGATTATGATAACTGGGGAAGTAGCTATAACTACACCAGAAAAAGTTTTATTGGCCGCTTTGCTTATAATTTTGATGAGAAATACCTCGCCGAAATTCAAATGCGTGTGGATGGATCTTCTAATTTTCCTGAAGGTGAACGTTATGGTTTTTTCCCTTCGGTATCTGCCGGATATCGTATCTCTGAGGAATCTTGGTTTCGGGACAATCTAAGTTTTTTTGATGACCTGAAGATAAGAGCTTCTTACGGACAACTGGGGAATGACAATGTCGGTCAATTCCAGTATTATGACAATTATACTTTTAATAACCGCTACGTCATCGGTGATGAAGTGGTGACAGGCATTGACTTGATCAGACTAGGCAACCCCAATATTACTTGGGAGGTGGCCACCAAAACGGACATTGGGTTCAATGCAGTTTGGCTCAAAAAATTCACTACTGAGTTTATCTATTTCCAGCAGGACAGAAGTAAAATCCTGACCACTAGAAATGCTTCCATTCCCGGCACTTCGGGAATTGTCAATCCGTATGATGCCGATCCACTGGTGCCGTCAGAAAATATTGGAGAGGTAAAGAGCCACGGGTTTGAGGCGACTGTTGGCTATGAGCATACGGGTGACTTCACCTTTGGGGTTTCTGGTAATTTTACTTATGCCCAAAATGAATTGGTGTTCAAGGATGAAGCTCCAGGTGTATTGGATTACCAACGGGAAACAGGAAGACCGCTCAATACCTATTTGCTTTATAATGCAATTGGGATTTTTAGAACGGAAGAAGACTTGGACAACTACCCTCATGTGGCCGGTGCACAGCCAGGAGATCTTATTTATGAAGATTATAATGATGATGGACAGATCACGGCTGATGATATGGTACGTACCGAGTATGGTAATATCCCGCGGATTACCTTCGGGCTGAACTTACATGCGGCTTGGAGAAATTGGGATTTTGCCGCTGTGATCTCTGGCCAAGGGCAGGTAAGACAATATGTTCTTCCTGAGTCCGGTACCGTCGGTAATTTCTACAGTAGCTGGGCAGACAATCGATGGAGCCCCAATAACCCCTCCGGTACTTACCCTCGGGTAAGCGAGCGGGCTTCTTCTGCAGTCAGCGGTGGACTTTATAGAAATAACTTCTGGTTGGACAATTCTGCTTTCGGACGTCTAAAGAATGTCCAGGTAGGATATAACTTGCCACAGGAGTTTCTGGATAGATTCTCTATTGGAAGTTTGAGGATTTATGCCAATGCCTTTAACCTGCTAACGGTTACCAAAGTCCAGGATTATGATCCTGAGGGATCCAGTGAGAGCGGTCAGTTTTATCCGCAACAAAAAATCATCAACCTTGGACTGAATATTCAATTTTAAAACCCGACCGACATGAAAAGACAAGATATTATCAAACCATTTATGGGAATTGCACTGATCGGGTTACTACTGGTCGGCTGCAAGGAAGACTTCTTGGACATTGTCCCAACAGACAGGATTTCAGATGCCTCCATACTTTCTGATTCTACTTTATTTGAAGCATATGTGATCAATAGGTACCTTGGGGTTCGCCTCACCAATAAAGAAGGGGACGGTAATCTCCCCGGATTTGGACGAGGTTTCGAATACGCTCTGTGGAGTTCTTTGACAGATGAATCCATTTATAATAACGATGACAATACCTGGATAATCCAACAAGGGCAATTGTCTCCAGAAAATACCGGCATCGCAGGGACCTTTTGGGGGCGATCATACAGAAGCATCAGGGAATGTAATTATGCATTGGCCAATATCGGTGAGCTGCCCATGAGTCAGGCTGGCAAGGACAGGCTAATCGCTGAACTTAAGTTTATCCGGGCCTTTCGTTATCATGATTTGATTCGGAACTACGGGGACGTGGTGCTCATGGGAGACGATGTACCTGAACTGGGCGAAGACTTTACAGACCCTAAGTTTTTTGAAAAAACCGATAAGGAAGCCGCGATTGCCTATGTAGTCGATGAGTTGGATGAAGCCGCAGGCATCCTTCCCCTTACCAATAACGGCAGCTGGCAAGAAGGTCGTGCCACACAAGGGGCCGCTCTGGCTCTAAAGGCCAGGTTATTGTTGTATGCGGCAAGCCCGCTATTTACTGACGGAGAAAACGACCAACAGTTATGGCAGGAAGCCGCCAGTGCAGCCCAAGATGTAATGGACTTGCAGCAGTACAGCCTGTATCAAGGTGGGTACGGGGAATTGTTCTTGACTCCCCAGAGCAATGTGGAAATCATCTTTGCGCGCTATTATAATATCAATTCACGCCATACAGCATTGGAAATCGCCAATGGCCCCAATAGCTATGATGGTTGGGGAGGCAATGTGCCACTTCAGAATTTGGTAGATGACTATGAAATGATGGATGGGACATCGTTTGATTGGGAAAACGAAGCCCATGCCAGTGCCCCATATGAAAATAGGGATCCAAGGTTTTATGAAACCATTCTCTACAATGGAGCTACTTACCGTGGCAGTGAGGTCGAGACCTTTTTGCCGGGTGGAAAGGATAGCCAAGACGGTCCTTCCAACTGGAATACCAGTAAGAGTGGCTATTACCTCAAAAAGTTCATTAATGAAGAATTGCCCATTCGAAACCCTTGGGATGTAGCCGGTACTCAAAATTGGATATACTTTCGCTATGCAGAAATTTTGCTTAACTATGCAGAGGCCCAAAACGAAGCGGTGGGTCCAGATGCCAGTGTCTATGAAGCGGTTAATGCCATCAGAGACAGGGCTGGGGTGGAGATGCCGCCGTTGCCTGCTGGGTTGACGCAGGATGAAATGCGTGAACGTATCCGTCAAGAACGTAGGATAGAGTTGGCCTTTGAAGAGCACCGCTACTATGATGTGCGAAGGTGGATGATAGCGGATGAAGTAGAAAATACCACTGCCTATGGCATCAATATCACAAAGGATGAAGACGGAAGTTTGACTTACGAAAGAAAAGTGGCACTGGAAGGCAAACAGTTTTTTGACCAGCATTATTGGTTGCCGATTCCACGTGCAGAGATTTTGGCCTCCGACAATCAGCTGGGGCAAAACCCTGGTTATAATTAACAGCCGAGAAACACCTGTCTTCCTTATGTGGGAAGGCAGGTTTTCTTTATCTATTCGACCTGATTTATGCAGTGGACAATTTACTGCGGGGTTAAATAGTTTGGAACCTGTCACTGTAACAGAGACTAATTGAATGATAAAACCATGAGGATGACAAATGAAGATAAATAAACTGAACAAGGCTTTTTGGTTGATGGGGATGGGGATGCTTTTTTACTCCTGCCAGTCAGAAAGCAAGCAGACCCAACCTGAAGCGAAGCCCCCGAAGCAATTAAAAATTGATGTGAAGCAAGAAGATACCTATCAGACGATGGCGCATTTTGGTGCTTCGGATGCTTGGTCGTGCCAATTTGTAGGATTATGGCCAGATAGCAAAAAGACGGCCATGGCAGAGCTTCTTTTTAGCAGGGATCAAGATGCCCAAGGTCATCCCAAAGGAATAGGCTTGTCCCTTTGGAGATTTAATGTAGGCGCTGGCAGTGCAGAACAGGGCGATGATAGCGATATTAAAGACGAGTGGCGCAGAGCAGAATCCTTTCTAAAAGCCGATGGCAATTACGACTGGAGCAAACAAGCCGGCCAAGTGTGGTTTGCCCAAGCTGCACAAGAACTTGGGGTTCCCAATTTATTGGTATTCCCCAACAGTCCACCAGTTTATATGACCAAAAATGGCAAAGCATATGCAAATGATGGAAATCCA